>DATBSK010000192.1:0-8135 GCA_036559825.1 Acidimicrobiia bacterium
CCGCGCGGGGATCCCGCACCTGCTCGAGAACGGCGGCGGGACGATCATCAACACCGCGTCGAGCCTCGGGCTCATGGGGTCCGAGGGCTACGCGGCCTACGGCGCGGCCAAGGCCGGCCTCGTGCTCCTCACGAAGCAGATCGCGGTCGAGTACGGCCCGAGCGTGCGCGCGAACGTCATCGCCCCTGGGTCGATCGACACGCCGCGGTTCCGCAAGGTGCTCGACAAGACACCGGGTGCCGAGCAGTTCGTCGAGGGACTGAAGCGGACGATCCCCGTGAGGCGCCTGGGGCTCGCCGAGGACGTGGCCGCGATCGCGCTCTTCCTCGCGAGCGACATGAGCGCCTACGTCAGCGGTGCCGTCATCCCTGCCGACGGCGGCCTGGCGGTGTACCGGTGAGCCGCAGCGGAGCCGTGCTCGGACGAGCGGGACGGCGGAGCGGAGGCGACCCGTGGAGGTGAGCCGCAGCGGAGCCGTGCTCGGACGAGCGGGACGGCGGAGCGGAGGCGACCCGTGGAGGTGAGCCGCAGCGGCATCGAGGGTCGTGTCGCGATCGTCACGGGCGGGGCCTCCGGTCTCGGGGAGGTGATCGCGCGCCGGCTCGCGCACGACGGTGCGGCCGTCGTCGTCGCGGACATCGACGACGCGGCTGCTCAGAGCGTCGCCGACGCGATCGTCGCCGAGGGCCACAACGCGGTCGCGGTTCGCTGCGACGTCACGAGTCGCGGCGAGGTCGACGCGATGGTGGCCGAGGCCGCGCGCCTCGGCCCGATCGGCGTCCTCGTGCTGTCGGCCGCCATCGAGAGCCTGGTGCCCGTCGTCGACCTCTCCGACGACGAGTGGCAGCACGTGCTCGACGTCAACGTGAAAGGCCCCTTCCTGTGCATGCGTGCCGCGATCCCGCACATGGTCGAGGCCGGTGGAGGGTCCGTCATCGCGCTCGGCTCGACGCTCGGACTGATCGTGGCGCCCGGCCACCCCGCGTACTGCGCGAGCAAGGGAGCGCTGGTCAACCTGTGCAAGCAGGCCGCGATCGAGCACGCTCCCGACGGCGTGCGCGTCAACATGGTGGCCCCGTCCGCGACCGACACCGGGCTGTTCATGAAGTTCTCGGCACAGGCTCCGGACCCCGAAGCGCTGCGGGCCCAGATCGCCGCCAACGTCCCGATGCGCCGCCTGGGCACGGGCGACGAGGTGTGCGAGACGGTCGCGTTCCTGGCCTCGGACCGCTCGGCCTACCTCAGCGGCGCGGTGATCCCTCTCGACGGCGCACTCGCGGCGCGGCGGATCGTCTGACGCCATGCGTGCCGGTTTGCCCGTGCTCGACGCGGACGGACATGTGGTCGAGCCAGCCGAGGTGTTCGCCGACGTGCTGCCATCGGGCGTCGAGGTCTTCGACCTCCCGCCGACGACGCCGTACGAGATGTGCGGCGATCTCGAGCTGCTCCGCGACCAGCTCGACCACGGGTTCGACGCGCGCTCGTACCTGCGTGCGATGGACGCGCAGGGCATCGACGCCGCGGTCCTCTACCCGTCGATGGGTCTCTTCGTCCCGTTCGTCCCCGAGCTCGACGCCGACCGGTCGGCCGCGGCGTGTCGGGCGTACAACGACTGGATCGCCGACTACTGCGCGACCGATCCCGGGCGCCTCGCAGCCGTGGGCATCGTGCCCCGGGACGGGACGCGCGCCGCGCGGGAGGCCGTGCGCGCGTGCGACCTCGGTCTCGCCGGGGTGATCCTGCGCCCGAACCACCTCGACGGCGACTACCTCGATGCCCCGTCGTGGGAGCCGTTGTACGACGCGCTGGAGCAGACGGGCGGCGTGCTCGCCGTACACGAGGCGCTGGGCGTGCGTTCGGGCACGACGATCGGGTCCGATCGGTTCACCGGGTTCGCGGCACGGCATGCGTGCTCCCACCCGCTCGAGCAGATGACCGCGGCCGTCGCGCTGCTCCTCGGCGGCGTGCTGGAGCGGCACCCCACGTTGCGGGTCGCGTTCCTCGAGTCGGGCACGGGCTGGCTGCCGTACTGGCTGGCACGCCTCGACGACCACCGCGACTGGATGCACGAGACGGAGTGCGCCGACCTCTCGCTCGCGCCGAGCGAGTACTTCGCACGGCAGTGCGTCATCTCGTCCGATCCCGAGGACGTCCTCGCGCCGTTCACGATCGCCAGCGTCGGCGCCGACCACGTCATGTGGGCCAGCGACTTCCCGCACCCCGATGCCGCGTTCCCCGACGCGGTCGACGAGTTCTTCGAGATCGTCCCGAACCTCGATGACTGGTCGCGCCGAGCGGTCATGTGGGAGACACCGCTGCGGTTCTACGCGTTGCAGGACCGGTTCACGATCCCGACCTGAGCGTCCGCGCGTCCGCGACCGCGTCCGCGACCCGACGCTTCACCTCACGGATGATCCGGCGGTTCGCGAGCTCGTTCGCGTGTGAGCAGGGTGAGGTGTCGATGGCGTCGGCGAGGCCGAGCAGCGACGCGTGGCACCCGGCGACGAAGGTCGGGCTGCCGCGGCTCGCATCGGCCAGCGCCGAGTCGGCCGACACCGCGAAGTCGCCGACGTTGAAGCGCTCCGAGAGGAAGCCGAACGGCGCGTCGATCCCGACCTCGATGTCAGCGGCCATCGGCGCGATGCCCAGGCCGCGCGCCCACGGAGGGAGCGCGGCGAGCTGCGCCGAGCCGGGGATCATGCCCTGCACGGCCGCGGTCTCGGTCGCACCGAGGAGGTCGCAGAGCGTCCGGTTCGGTCGGCTGCTCACGTCGCGGTCGCAGACGTCGAGCGCGGTTCGGATCACGGTCGAGAGCACGTCGGCGGCCGCGCCGTCGACGAGCCCCAGGACCTGCGCGCCCTGGAAGGGCGTTCCGACGGTGACGACCCGCACGATCGATCGCGCCACCGGCTTGCCCCGGACCATGCCACCTTGCGCCTCCCGCGTCGCGAGCCCACCCATCGAGTGCGCGACGACCGTGACGGGCGCGGATTGCCGCCGCGCCAGGCAGACGATCGCCCGCCCGAGCGCGCGCCCGATGGCGGGGTCCGTGACCCAGGCGAGCGCGTGCGCCGAGTAGTCGAAGGTGTACGCGACGACTCCGGAGAGCGCGTTGACCGCGCCGATCATGCTCGGGCGATCGCCGACGTGGCGGCGGAAGTCGGACGGCGCGCCGGCAAAGCCGTGGACGAACAGCACGGGCATGCCGTGCTCGCTCGACGACACGCGCCGGACCTGCGGGCCGCATCCACTCGCGCTCGTGCGGGCTGCGGCCGCGGTCGCGAGCGCGACGCCGGTGACGAGTGACGCGACCACGAGCAGCGACACCGCGGCGGCGCACCCGCGGCGTGACATCACGGTCGGCAACGTATCCTCGCCCGGTTGCCAGCCGGTCGTCGGCGGGCCGGGACGGTGCAGGTGACCACCGACAGCGTGAGCGAGGCCTCCGGCGGGACGCGTCGCGGCTACCACGTGGAGATCCTGCTCGTGAGCTTCGCCGGCTTGCTGCTCGAGATCGCCTACACGCGGATCGTCTCGTTCAAGCTCTTCTACTACTACACCTATCTCGTCATCGGGCTCGCGCTGCTCGGCATCGGCACGGGTGGCGTGCTCGTCACGATCTCGAAGCGCATGCGCGCCACGCCCACGCAGACGGTGCTGATCTGGAGCTTCCTGGTCGGCGGCGCGAGCGTCCTCGCCGGATACTGCGTCGTCGCCCTCACGTCGATCGACACCCTCGCGATCTGGGACTACGGCACGCGGGGATCGTTCACGAACGTCGCACGCCTCGTGCTCATCTGCCTCGCGCTGTTCGCCTCGTTCATCGCGATCGGGATCGTGGTCTCGACACTCCTCGGCCGCCAGTCGCAGGAGGTCGGACGCCTCTACTTCTTCGACCTCCTCGGCGCCGGGATCGCGTGCGCGATCGTCGTGTCGCTCATCGGCTGGATCGGCCCGCCGGCGACGATCCTCCTGGCCGGCCTCGTCCTCACCGCCTGCGCGGCGCGCCTCGCGCTGCGAGCCCGATCGCGCGTCACCCTGCCAGCAGCCGGTCTCGCGGCCGTGCTGTTCGTCGGGATCGTCGCGCCATCGGTGCTCCCCGACCAGCGCGAAGACGCGACGAAGGTGCAGCTCGACGAAAGCAACACCGTCTTCTCGGCCTGGAGCCCGATCTTCCGCGTCGACGTCGCCAAGGCCGGCCCGGGGGTCCGCGTGCTGTACCACGACGGGCTCCACGGCTCCGGCATCTACCGGTTCAACGGCGACGTCTCGACCCTGGGCCGCTTCAACAGCGATCCCCGCCGCTTCCCGTTCGCGACCGAGGGCGCGGCGCCCCGGCGGGTCCTGATCATCGGCGCGGCAGGCGGGAACGAGGTCCTGGCGTCGCTGCACTTCAAGGCCGGGCACATCGACGCGGTCGAGCTCAACCCCGTCACCTACGACCTGGTCACCGACGAGATGGCCGACTACTCGGGACACCTCGCCGACAACCCGAAGGTCAACTACGTCAAGGGCGACGGCCGGTCGTACCTCGCGCGCAGCGATCACGAGTACGACCTCGTGTGGTACCCGGCACCCGACAGCTATTCGGCCTCGAACGCCGCGAGTGCCGGCGCGTTCGTGCTGTCGGAGAGCTACCTCTACACGAGCGAGACGATCAAGAGCAGCCTCGAGCACCTCACCCGTCACGGTCTGCTCGCGGCCCAGTTCGGTGAGTTCGACTACGAAGCCAAGCCGAACCGCACGACGCGCTACGTCGCGACCGCGCGCAAGGCGCTCGAGGAGCTCGGGATCGACGACGCGCGGCGCCACATCATGGTCGCGACGTCCCCGATCGGGGTCGGCGGCACGCTCTCGACGATCCTCGTGAGCCGGGCCCCGATCACCGCCGCCCAGGCGGACCGGTTCGTCGCCTCACTCGACGACGTGCCCCACTCGAGGCTCAGGTACGCGCCCGGTCACGCGAAGCGCGTCGCCGCCGACGCGCGCGGGAGCACCGCGGTGGCGCAGCTCGCGGCCCTGCCGCGCTCCCAGCTGGATCGCTGGTACGACGCGTACCCGTACGACGTGCGGCCGATCTCCGACGACGGTCCGTTCTTCTGGCACTTCAACACGTTCGACGACGTCATCGCGAACTTCACCCGACCCATCGACCGGAACGACTTCGAGGACTCCGTTGGCGAGCGCGTGCTCCTGCTCCTGCTCGGCATCGCGGTCGCGTTCGCAGCCGTGTTCCTCCTGCTCCCCTTCGTCGCGATCCGCAGCACGTGGGTCGCGCTCCCGCGCAAGGCGCGCTCGGCGCTGTACTTCGCGGCCCTCGGATTCGGATTCATCTTCTTCGAGGTGACGCTCATCCAGCGTCTGACCCTGTTCCTCGGCTACCCGACCTACTCGCTCACCGTCACGCTGATGTCGATCTTGATCTTCACGGGCGTCGGCGCGCTGCTCAGCGAGCGATGGAAGGCGCAGCCACGCCGCGTCCTCCCCTGGCTCGTCGTCGCGATCGTCGCGCTCACGGTGTTCTACGAGTGGGGCCTCCCGGCTCTCACGGATGCGCTGCTCGGCCTTCCGCTCGCGGTCCGCGTGCCGGTCGCGTTCGCCGTGCTCGCGCCCCTCGGCCTCTGTCTCGGCACGTTCATGCCACTCGGGCTCGGGGCGGTCGCCGACCTCACGGACCACAAGAGCGAGTACGTCGCGTGGGGCTGGGCCGTGAACGGCTTTGCGTCCGTCGCCGGCGCGGTGCTGAGCACAATGCTCGCGATGAGCTTCGGGTTCCGCGTCGTGCTGCTCGTCGCGATGGTCGTCTACCTCGTCGCGCTGCTCGCGCTCCGCGGGCTGCTCGCCGCGGCCCCGGCGGCCGCGTGAGGCGGCACACCGGGGCCGGTCTGCGGCGTCGTCATCACTGGTAGCGGTAGCCGCCGCTCGAGCTCGCGCCGATCACCAGGCTGACTACGGTTCCGAGCGGCAACGTCCCCCAGTAGCTGAGGTTCGCGCCGATGTTGCCGAGGAACAGCATCAGCAGCCACGTGACCGGGAAGGTCACGACGAGGAACACGACGAAGAGCAGCAGCAGCGCGCCGACGCTCTCCACGAGGTTCTTGACGGGGCCCATGGCACGACTCCTTCTCGAGAGGAACAGTCGTGCGCATTCTGCGCTCAACGCGCCTGCTTGCGCGGCCTCCTCGTCGTCGATGTCGTCGTCGGCGGCGGCGGCAGCAGTCGGGCCTCGACGATCGACCCGATCGCGAGGATCTGGTCGTGGTACGCCTCCTGGGGGCGGTCGACGCGGTCGACCCGCACCTCCACGAGATAGCGACGGACCCAGAAGCTCAGCACGTCCGCCCCGATGATCGTCGTGAGGTAGCCGCGCTGCCCGAGCCCCTTCGTGGGCTCGATCTGGTCGACGATGCTGCGTGTCGCCTTCTCCGAGCGCGCGAACGCCTGCTTCGCCTTCTTCGGCGACCGCTTCTGCTCGACGATCAAGGAGACGACGATGTTCGGGACGGAGACACCCGACGGGCGCTGGAAGGTGCACGCGCCGCCGAGCTGAGGGACACCGTGGCGCCACGGCTGCTCGAAGATCGTCTCGAGGTCCGCCGGCAGCAGCACCTTGCACGGGTTCGGCGGCTTGGGCTTCTTCTTGGCGTCAGCCGGCGCGGCGCTGACGGCCGTGAGCGCGACCGCGACGAGCACCGCCGAGAGCCACCGCATCACGCGAGCATCGCATGCCCGCGCGCGATCAGGTCGTCGCGGCGACCTGGTGGAGCTCGACGACGTTGCCCGCGGGGTCCTCGAGGAACGCCTGCCGGCCCGTGCCGACCTGCATCGAGTCGCTCACGTCGATCCCCTGCCCGCGGAGATCCGCGATGCTCGCGTCGAGGTCGTCGACGAGCAGCGCGAAGTGCTGGCCGAGGTTCGGCGGCGCGTCGGCACCGATCAGGTGGATCTGCTGCCCGCCGGCGTCGAGCCAGGCCCCGTCGATCCCGAGCTCCGGCCGGTCGTCACGCCGGCGCAGCCCGAGGACGTCCACGTAGAAGTGGAGCGCGGCCTCGACGTCGGGAACGTTGATCGAGACGTGATGGACGGCGGTCGCTTGCACCTCTGCAGCCTCGCGCCAGGGACGTACCGGCACAACCGTGGTGATTGGGACGACCGCCGGCGGGGAATCGTCACGGTGGATGGAGGGGACCCTCACCCCCGAACGGCGCCTCGAGCTCCGGTGCGCCGGCGTCGTCGACCTCCAGGGGCTCGACGACATGCAGCCGATCGGGCTGTCGGCAGCACAGGACCTGGCGCTCCAGGCCTGCGTGCGCGTCGCGGCGATCGACGACCGCCCCGCGGGTTTCGTGGTCATCGTGCCCACCGACTACGACAACGCGGAGATCCACGCGCTGTTCGTCGCTCCGGCGTACCGGCGCACGGGCATCGGTCGGCGCCTGCTCAACGACGCGGACGCCCTGTGGGGAGCACAGGGCATCGACCGCTTCGAGGTCAACGCGGTCGGCCCGATGGTCGCGTTCTACGAGAGGGTCGGCTTCGTCAGCGACGACGTGGCGCGCACCTGCGCGGGCGAGTCGGTCCGCATGCACCGCGACCTGCCCGACGCGCGCCCGCTGCCTGCCTGACACGCACTTCGAGGCACCATTCCGAGCGCGCCCGCCCGACTCTGTAGCCTCACTCGGCCGTTGTCCATCGAGTCGAGCAGTTCATGGATCTCGACCTCCTCCTGGTCGCGCTAGCGGGGTTCGCAGCGTCCTTCGTCGACGGTGCGCTCGGCATGGGCTTCGGCCCCACGTCGTCGAGCATCCTGCTGAGCCGGGGCTACTCGCCGGCCGTCGTGTCGACGACCGTGAACCTCGCGAAGGTCACGACGGGACTCGCGGCAGCGATCTCGCACTGGCGCTTCAACAACATCGACCACCGACTCGTCCTGCACCTCGCGATCCCCGGGTGCGTGGGCGCGCTCATCGGTGTGACCGTGCTCGCCAACGTCGACCAGGACGTGTTGAAGCCGTTGCTCGCGGTGCTCTTGCTGCTGATCGGCGTCCGGATCCTGGTGCGGTTCAGCCGGTCGTTGCCGCTCTCCCCGGACGCGCCCGAGGAAGGTGAACCGAACGGACGACGGGCGTCGGTCC
>DATBSK010000193.1:0-35655 GCA_036559825.1 Acidimicrobiia bacterium
CCCCCCCCCCCCCGCGACCATAGAGATGTCGCGACGGCGGCGCGTCGACGTGATGCTCGATCCAGCGTACCTCGACGGTGTCGCCGGCCGTTCCCTCGACGACTTGCACCGGATGCACGAGGAGTGCCTGGAGGTCGAGACGGAGGTCTCGTACGTGCGCCGGCTCGCGCAGGCTCGCATCGACATCGTCCGTGCGGAGCTCGACCGCCGGCGAGCCGGGGGGTCGGTCGGAGACCTCATCTCGGCGTTGCCGAAGATCCTCGCCGACGAGCACCCGCGCGCCGATCCCGCACACAGCCGCCTGCCGCACCACCTGGCGCCCGCTCCGAGCATCGAGTGGCGACGCGGCCTCGAGTACCTCATCAGCGACGCGACGCTCGTCAACCTCCCCACCATCTCCGACGAGGCGCTCGAGCAGACGATCGCGAAGCTCGAGGAGCTCGAGCAGGAGACGTCGGGTCGCCGCCGGGCGCTCCACGCGGTGATCGACACCGTCGAGGCCGAGCTCGCCACTCGCCACGTCGCGCACGGCTGACCGACGGTTGTCGGGATCGTCGTGACCGACACGATCGAGCAGCGTCTCCGCGACCTGGGCTCGTTCATCCGGGACCGCCGCCGCGACGCGCGGCTCTCGCTCCGCAAGATGAGCGAGCTCGCCGGGATCTCGAACCCCTACCTCAGCCAGATCGAGCGCGGCTTGCGGAAGCCGAGCGCGCAGATCCTCCAGCAGATCGCGAACGCCCTGCGCATCTCGGCGGAATCGCTCTACGTGCGCGCCGGCTTCCTCGAGCAGCGTGACGACGTGCCCAACCTCGAAGCCGAGATCCAGCGCGACCCGACGCTCTCCGACCGCCAGAAGGAAGCGCTCACCGAGGTGTACCGGTCCTTCCAGCGGGAAGACGCGAACGGCGGAGGACGTTGAAGGCGACGGTCAGCGAAACCTGACCAGAAAGTAGGATCTTCGTTCGCATGTCTGTCCGCCGCATCGCCATGCTCAGCGTGCACACCTCGCCCCTGGCGCAGCCCGGTACGGGCGACTGCGGCGGCATGAACGTGTACGTCCGCTCGCTGGCGTCGGCGCTGGCACGCGCCGGCGTCGAGTGCGACCTCCTCACGCGTCGTGAGGACCCGCGTCAACGGCCCGTCCTCGACCTCGAGCCGGGGGTGCGTGTCGTCCACCTGCGCGCCGGGCCCGAGATCCCGGTTCCGAAGCGCGAGCTCCCCGCGCTCGTCGACCCGTTGGTCGATGCCGCGCGCGCACACCTGATCGAGGATCCCGGGTTCGACGCTCTTCACGCCAACTACTGGATCTCGGGCGCGGTCGGGCACCGGCTGAAGCACGAGCTCGACCTCCCGCTCGTGACGACTTTCCACACGCTGGGGCTCACGAAGGTGACGATCGGCGTCGACGACGACGCGGCCGAGCGGGTCCAGGTCGAGCGTGAGGTGGTCGCGTGCAGCGACCAGCTCACCGCGTCCACCGCGGACGAGCGCGCCGAGCTCGTCGGCCACTACGACGCCGAGCCCGGCCGCGTCGAGGTGATCCCTCCGGGGGTCGACCACGGCGCGTTCTTCCCCGCCGATGCGACCGCGGCCCGCCGGCGGCTGCACCTGCCCGTCGACGGCCCGGTGCTGCTCTTCGTGGGACGGATCCAGCCGTTGAAGGGCGCGGATCTCGCGCTCGAGTGTGTCGCCGAGCTGGGTGAGCCCGTCACGCTCGTCGTCGTCGGCGGTCCGAGCGGCGCCGAGGGACCGGCGGAGCTCGATCGCCTCCACGAGCTCGCGTGCACGCTGGGGATCTCCGAGCGCGTGCGCTGGGTCCGGCCGCAGCCCCACGAGGCGCTCGCGGACTGGTACCGCGCCGCTGACGTCTGCCTCGTGCCGTCGCGCAGCGAGTCGTTCGGGCTGGTCGCGCTCGAGGCAGCCGCGTGCGGCACCCCGGTGGTCGCGGCCAACGTCGGTGGCCTGCGCTCGCTCGTCGCCGACGGTGAGACCGGCTTCCTCGTGGACGTCCGCACGCCGTCGGCGTTCGCGGCCCCGGTCGCGGAGCTGCTCGCCGACCCTGCGCGTGCGGCTGCGATCGGCGCCGAGGCCGCCACCCGCTCGGCTCGCTACACGTGGAGCATCACCGCGGCGCGGCTCCGTCGCGTATACGCCGATCTCGGCGCCCGCGAGCTCGTGTCCTGCGCCTGAGCGGGCTGCACGTGGCGGGCGACGACCCCCGCGAGCTCGACGCCCGGCTCCGGGCCGCGCACGAGCTGGTCGCCGCGCATCTCGAGGGACCCGTCGCGGGTGAGCCGTTCGTGCAGACGGTCGAGTTCGATCCCGAGCTGACGCGGTGGTACGTCCGGTTCGGGTGCGACGGTCGCGACGCGACCACCATCTACTTCGACCTGCACCAGCGGACGCTGCGCTACGAGGTGTACTTCCTCCCCGATCCGCCTTCGAACCACCTCGACCTGTACCGGTTCCTGCTCCAGCGCAACCACACGATGTACGGCGCGCGCTTCTCGATCGGTCCCGACGGTGACCTCTACCTGACCGGGCGGGTCGCGCTCGAGCACCTGACGACCGACGAGCTCGACCGGATCATCGGCGTGCTCTACGAGCTGGTCGAGACGTGGTTCCAGCCCGTCGTCCGGCTCGCCTTCCGCCGCTGACACCCTCTTGTTTGCACAAACAGAGGGAAGGCCTTGACGCGCGCGGGCGCGCGTGCGACCGTGCCCGGCGGGCCCGAGGTGCGTGACGGTCTGCCCCGTTCGGGGAAGTGCGGGGACGGCTCGAAGGTTCCTCGGGCCCGTTCGCGCCGCAGGAGGCCTCGCTTGCGAGGCCGACCATTGGAGGCAGCGTTACCCTCGCCGGGTGCCTGCGCTCTCGTTGCTCGGTGGCGGCCGGATGGGCGAGGCGCTGGTCGCCGGGCTCCTCGGCGGCGGATGGGACGCCGCCGCGCTCACGGTCGCCGAGATCGACGCGGATCGCCGGCGCGTGCTGGAGGAGCGCTTCCCCGGGATCCGCGTGGTGCCGAGCCCGGCCTGGGCCGTCGCCGACACGGACGTCGTGGTCGTCGCGGTGAAGCCCGGAGACGTGCCGCTCGCCCTCGAGCAGGCCGCGCCGAGCCTCGGCAGCGACACGTTGGTGCTCTCCATCGCGGCCGGCGTGCGCATCGCGACGGTCGAGGCCGCCGCACCGGGGCGGCCGGTCGTGCGCGCGATGCCGAACGTGGCCGCGCTCGTCGGGCGGGCGGCGACCGCCATCGCCGGAGGCCGGCACGCGACCGACACCCACCTCGACCTCGCCGAGCGGATCCTCGACGGGGTCGGTGTCGTCGTACGGGTCCCGGAGCCGCACCTCGACGCCGTCACGGCCCTGTCCGGTTCGGGTCCGGCCTACGTGTTCCTCGTCGCCGAGGCACTCATCGACGCGGGAGTGCTCACCGGGCTCCCGCGCGCCGTCGCGGAGGCGCTCACCCGGGAGACGCTGCTCGGCGCAGCGACGCTGCTCACCACCGGCGAGTCACCGGAGGCACTCCGCGCCGCGATCACGTCGCCCGGCGGCACCACCGCCGCGGGTCTGCACGTGCTCGAGCAGCGGGGCGTGCGCGGCGCCGTGCTCGACGCCGTCCGTGCCGCGGCCGCCCGGTCACGCGAGCTGGGTGAGGAATGACCCGCAGGCCGCGCGGCAATCGCCCGCCCCGGCTCGACGACGTGCAGCAGCCGGCGGCGTCGCACGACCGACCGGCCGCGGCGCCGTCGATCGCACGCACGCTCGCGGACCGTCGCGTCGCGGGAACGCATGCGCGCTTCGGCCCTGCGGAGGTCAAGGCCGTGCTCACGCGGCTGGCCGCCGGCCACGCCGACGCGACGCTCGGCCTCGACCTCGGGGGCGTCACCCGCGAGGAGGCGGCAGACGCGCTCGCGGACGTGTGGGGCACGACGCTCGACGGCACCCGGGTCACGATCGATCCCGAGCGCACGGTCGCTGCCGCAGCGCGCGCGGCGGATCGCATCGCGGCCGTCGCCGGGCGCGGCGGACGCGTCGCGCTCGCGACGGGTCGTCCCGCCTCGCTGCTCGCCGGCTACTGCGTGATCGTCGGCGCGCTCGCGCCGACCGACGCGCGCATCGTCGACGTCGGGATCTTCGGTCCCGTCCCCGGCGGGCGGTCGCTCTGGTGGGTCGACTCGGTCGCGACGATCACCGACGGCGCGAGCCTGCTCGCCGACGACGGGGCGGTCGCCGGCGACGAGTGGCTCTTCGCCGTCGGGCGACCCGACCTCGTGATCGCCGATCGCGGCTTCGCCGCCGCTGCGGTCGGAGCCGGGATCGAGACGATCGCGCTCGCCGACGTCGACGCGGTCGTGCTCGGCGTCGCGGCGCGCCGAGAGCTCCCGGTGTGCGTCGTGCCGCTCGACGAGCAACGCCCACCCGGCGCGTACGAGCCCCTGACGGCGCTCCTCGTCGCCGGCCTCGACGGCGGCACGAGACCACCCCCCGATCCGAACGAACCGGGCGAATCTGCCCTCGCGACCCGCCTGCCACACTCGACAACTCAGGCCTCGGGGACCTACGCTGCGCCCCAGAGCGGGGAAGAGGGGTGAGCCGCGTGGCGCAGTCGTTTGCAGATGCGCGCTTCCTGACGGTCCAGGAAGTGGCCGAGAAGCTGCGGGTGTCGTCGATGACGGTCTATCGACTGATCAAGAACGGCGACTTGCCGGCGGTCCGTGTCGGGCGGTCCTTCCGGGTCCGTGACACCGACGTCGACGCGTACCTGGCGTCCCGGTACACCCAGGCCGGCTGACAGGAGAGCCCCCCGTCCCGGGGGTGTCACCTCTCCGGCCTCGCTCGGCTGCTGACGCCCGTGACCCGTAACCTCGACGCGTGCCCGCGGTGGTGGCCTTCCTCTCCGACTACGGGCTCGCGGACGAGTTCGTCGGCGTCTGCAAGGGCGTCATGCTCGGCGTCGACCCCGGGATCACGGTCATCGACCTCACGCACGAGCTGCCGCCGCACGACGTGCGGGCGGGCGCGCTCGCGCTCGTCCGCGCGGTGCAGTACCTGCCCGAGGGAACCGTGGTGCTCGCGGTCGTCGATCCGGGCGTCGGTACCGACCGCCGGCTCGTCGCCGTCGAGTGCGAGGGCGCGACGTTCGTCGGCCCCGACAACGGCATCCTCGCGCCCGCGGTCGCGATGCTCGGCGGCGCGCGGCGGGTCGTGGAGCTGACCGCCGAGGACCTGCGGCTCCCCGCCCCCGGCCCCACCTTCGCCGGGCGCGACGTGCTCGCCCCCGGCGCGGCCGCGCTCGCGACCGGCACACCCCTGACCGACCTCGGCCCTGCGGTCGACCCTGCGGGCCTCGTGCCCGGCCTGATCGGCCTGCCGCGCGTGACCGAGGACGGGGCGATCGAGGCCGAGGTGTGGTGGGTCGACCGCTTCGGCAACGCGCAGCTCAACGTCGGCCCCGAGGAGCTGACGGACCGGGGGGTCGAGCCGGGCGGCGTCGTCGAGGTGCGGGCGGGGGACCGCTCGAAGTCGGCGCGCTGGGTGCACACCTACGCCGACGCCAAGCCCTCGGAGCTCGTGCTGCTCGTCGACTCGTACGGGCTGCTCGCCCTCGCCCTCGACCGGCGCTCGGCCGCGGCCGAGTACGGCCTCGTCGCGGGCCGCGCCGTCACGCTCGTCCCACCCGGCGCCGCGGCCTGAGCCCCGACAGGAGCTCTCACATGCGCCCCGGGACCACCATCGCCATCGCCGCCCTCCTCGTCCTCATCCTGGCCGCCGCCTTCGCGCAGTTCGTCCTCCGCCTCAGCCCGTGAGCGAACACCCGCAGAACACGAGGTAATGGCGAGGGAAAAGATCACGGACAGTGGTGGATTCGCCTCAAGCGACCGCTCAGAGGGGTCGATTCCGGGAACGGATCCGGCACGCGGGCGTGGGTTTGCGTGACCACCGTCGGGCAACCGGCGGTGATCACCGGCCTCCCAGCCCGCCCCAAGGCCCACGCCCGCTGCCGGTCTTCCTCCTCCTCCATGGCGTCGCTCGCTGCGGCGCACGGTACGTGCGCCGCGGGCGCTCGCTCCGCTGCTGACGCTTGCGTCAGCAGTACTGGCTGAGCGTGGGGTAGGGGTTGACCGGGCCCGACGGGGTGTGGATCTCGAAGTGCAGGTGCGGTCCGCTCGCGTTCCCGGTCATGCCTACGTAGCCGACCACCTCGCCCTGGACGACCGCGCGCGCGTCGCCGGCGAACCCCGAGAGGTGGAGGTAGCTGTACGAGTTGCCGTTCGCGCTCACCGTCGCGGTGTTCCCACCACCCGTCGGGTCGTTGCCGTACGACACGCTGCCGGCGGCGACGGCGACGACCGGCGTGCCCTCCGGAGCGAAGATGTCGGTTCCCTGGTGCGGTCGCCCGCCCGAGCGCGGCTGGCCCCAGTCGTCGGTGAACGCTCCGTTCACCGGGCACTGGAACGGCCCGCCGCCGGGGTTCACGATCACGACGCCGGCCGGCCCCCGCCTCGTGCCGCGCGGCGCGGCGTCGCGGGCGAAGCGCGCCTTCATGTCGTCGCGGGCCTTCTCGGCCGCGGCGACCTTCTCGTCCACGATCTTCTGCTCGGCTTGCAGCGCGGCCAACGCCTTCTCCTGCTGCGCGCGCGCGGCCACGGCGTCGTGCCGGTCGTGGTCGAGGTCCAGCTCGAGCGCGGCGAGATCACGGGCGACGCGGTCGTCGTGGTCGTTCGCCGCCGCGATGAGCGTCGTGCGCCGCAGGCTCTCGGCGACACCGTGCCCCTCGAGCAGCTGGGCGAACAGGTCGTCGTCGGCGTCGCCGCGCCGGAGGTAGGCGGCCACCGCGCGCCGCTCGACCGCGCTGCGGAGCGCCGCCGCCTGCTCACGGCCCTGGACGATCCGCGCCTCCAGCGACGTGATCTCGTCGCCGAGCGTCTCGTAGCGGGTCATCGCCTCGCTGAGGTGCGCCGCGGCGGCGTCGGCCTCCGCCCGCGCGGCGTCGACCCGTTCCTGCGCCTCGCCGACCGTGCGCGGCGGCGCCTCCGCCCGAGTCGTGGTCGTGGTCTCCTGGGCGCCCGCGAGGGCTGGTGCCACGAGCCACAGCCCCATCGCACCGGCGAGGCACGCGCCGAGGAGCCGTGGGCTCCACCGCCGGTCGTGCGCCGTCACGCTGCGCACCACCGACCCGCGGCTCGACTGCGGCACGCCGACCTCCCTGGTCCACCGCCGTCCCGCGACCGCCCGATCGAGGTGCGCGGAGTGAGTCCGGACGACAACGCCGTGCGAGCCGCCCGATTGCTCGGGGGGCGACCGTAGCAGCGGTGCCCGACCGTGTCCCTGAGCCGGCACCGGGCCGGTCGGTACCATCCGGGCCCCATGAGCGATCGTGAAGCGAGCCCGGTGTGAGCCTGCTCGAGGTGCTGCTCGGGGCGGGTGCGCCGGAGGCGACCGCGCTCCGGGGCGCCCGCGGCGAGACGTCCTACGCGCGGCTCGCCGACGACGCGGCGCGGCTCGCGGGTGCGCTCGCCGCACGCGGGGTCACACCCGGCGACCGCATCGTGATCGCCAGCGCGGAGGACGAGGCGTTCGTCACGGCGTACCTCGCGGTGCTCCACGTCGGTGGGATCGCGGTCCCGGTCAACCCGATGGCCCCGCCGCGTGAGCTCGAGCGCGAGCTCGCGAGCGTCGAGCCTCGGCTCTCGCTCGCGTGCGGGCCGGCGCGGGCGATGCTCTCGGCCGCGGGCGCGACGGTCGTGGCGATCGAGCTCGACGCGCTCGACGGCGACGCCGCCCCGCGGGCCGAGCGGGACGACGGCGACGTCGCGGTGCTGCTGTTCACCTCGGGCACGGCGGGAGCGCCGAAGGCGGCCATGCTCACGCACGGCAACCTGGCCGCGAACATCCACCAGGTGCAGGACCACCCGGGCCTGCGACTCCGCACCGACGACCGCGTCCTGGGCGTCCTCCCGTTCCATCACGTCTTCGGGCTCAACGTCGCGCTCGGCGTCACGCTCGCTGCGGGCGGCTCCGTCGTGCTGGCCGGGCGCTTCGACGCGGCCGCGACCGCCCGCCTCGCGCGCGACACCGGGATCACGGTGATCGCCGGGGTGCCCACGATGTACGCCGCGTGGCTCGAGCTCGACGACGGCGACGCGCCCGCGTCCACCTTCTCGTCCGTCCGGCTCGCGGTCTCCGGCGCAGCACCGCTCCCGCAGGAGATCGGCGACGCGTTCCTGCACCGCTTCGGGGTCGTCGTGCACCAGGGCTACGGCCTCACCGAGGCGTCGCCGATCGTGACCACGACGGCGTTGCACGACAATGAGCCGCGCCCGGCGTCGATCGGCCCCGTGCTCCCCGGCGTCGAGGTGCGGGTCGTCGACGGCGATGGCAGCGACGTCCTCGCCGGCGACCCCGGCGAGCTCTGGGTGCGCGGGCCGAACGTGTTCACCGGCTACTGGCACGACCAGGAGGCCACCGCCCGCGTGCTCACCGCCGACGGCTGGCTCCGCACCGGCGACGTCGCGGTGGTCGAGGGCGACGACCTGCGCCTCGTCGACCGCGCCAAGGACCTCATCATCGTGTCGGGCTTCAACGTGTACCCCGTCGAGGTCGAAGAGGTGCTGCGCGCCCAGGCCGAGGTGCAGGACGCCGTCGTGGTCGGCGAACCGCACCCGCGCACCGGCGAGTCGGTGGTCGCCTACGTCGTTCCCGCGCCCGGCCACACGCCTGACGTCGCCACGCTCGGCGCCGCGTGTGCGCGCTCGCTCGCCCGCTACAAGTGTCCGTCGCGGATCGAGATCGTCGACGAGGTCCCGCGCACGGTCGCGGGCAAGCTCGTGCGCCGGGAGCTGCGCGTCACCCCGTGACCGTGGCCGGCTGCGGGTGGGGACGGCGGCCCTCGGCCGTGAGGAAGCCCGCGTAGATCACCGTGATCCCGACGGCGAGGCTGAGCGTGAAGGCCTCGTCGTGCCCGACGATGCCCTGCACGAGGCCGCCGCTCGACAGGACGAGCGTGCCGAGCGCGATCAGCGCGTTCGCCCCCGCGAGCCGGGCCCGATTCGGCGCCGATCGGTCGCGCGCGTACCGCACGCCGGACCAGCACGCGCCGGCGATGATCACGACCGCGCCCACGCCGCTCCCGACCGCGGCGAGGACGCGGGGAAACGCGCCGAACACCTCGCTGCCGACCGGGATCGTCGTGCCCGACACCGGGTCGATCGGCGCACTCAGCACGACACCGACACCGAGGCCGGAGAAGAACACGAGCGCCGCGCGCGCGCGTCGCACGCCGACCCCGCTCCGCCACAGCAGGCAGAGCGTGCCGAACGCGAGCCACGGCACGTTGAGCACCGCGCCGAGGAGGTAGAAGACGCGGAAGGTGCCGGTGTCCCAGCCCGTGGACACGCCCACCGCGAGCGCGGCGGAGGCGCCGGCGAACATCGCGAGCGCGACCGTCCAGGCAGCCAGGTGCGCGGTGCGCCGCTCCGTCCACCGGACGAACGTTGCCTCTGCGAACAGCGACGCCACCGCAGTGGCGAGGAAGGCGAGGCCCGTCACCATCCCCGTCAGGCTAGAAAACGGTCGCCCGACTTTGTGAACAGGTGCACGAGCGGGCATAGTCGCGGGCCCGCGACGCAGTGCGAGCACTGGAGCCCGACATCACCGAGCCCCGCCCGATCCCCGAAGCGACCGTCGTCCGCCTGCCCCTCTACTACCGGGCGCTGCTCGAGGTCGCGGAGCAGAGCGTCGGCACGGTCTCCTCGGAGCAGCTCGCCGAGCTCGCCGGCGTCAACGCGGCGAAGGTGCGCAAGGACCTCTCGTACCTGGGCTCCTACGGGACGCGCGGCGTGGGCTACGACGTCGCCGAGCTGGTCGACGAGATCACGCGCGAGCTCGGGCTCACGCACGACTGGCCGGTCGCGATCATCGGACTCGGGAACCTCGGGCACGCACTCGCCAACTACCGTGGATTCGGTGCCCGCGGCTTTCGGATCGTGGCGCTCGTCGACGCCGACGCGTCGAAGCTCGGAGAACCCCTCGGCGACCTCGCCATCGAGTCGATCGACGATCTCGACCGCATCGTCGACGAGCGCAACGTGGCCATCGGCGTGATCGCGACGCCCGCCGGGGTCGCGCAGGAGGTCGCCGACCGCTTGGTCGCCGCCGGCGTCGGCTCGATCCTCAACTTCGCGCCCGCGGTGCTGAGCGTCCCGGGCTCGGTGTCGCTGCGCAAGGTCGACCTCGCGACCGAGCTGCAGATCCTCTCCTTCTACCAGCAGCACCGGCCCGACACGACGCGCGTGTGAGATGACTCGCGTGCGCGGAGGCGGCCTCGGCGGGTACCCGGTGAACCTGCTCGTCGACGGCCGGCGCTGCGTCGTCGTCGGCGGAGGACGGATCGCGGCGCGCAAGATCGACGCGCTCCTCGAGGCCGGCGCGGTCGTGCACGTCGTCGCGGCCGACCTCTCGCCCGAGGTCGAGGCCTGGCGCGCAGCAGACCGCATCACGGTCGCCGAGCGGCCGTTCGAGCCGGCTGATCTCGACGGCGCCTGGCTCGCGACGACGGCGACCGACGACCCTGCGGTGAACCGCGCCGTCGCGGACGCCGCGGATGCCCGCCGCATCTGGTGCAACGCCGCCGACGATCCCGCCAACTGCTCCTTCACGCTGATGTCGGTCGTCCGCCAGGGCGACCTCGTCGTCACGATCGGGACCGGCGGCCGGAGCCCGGCGCTCGCCGCATACCTGAAGGACCACGTGACGGAGGAGATGGGCCCGGAGTGGGGAGAGCTGCTCGAGCTCGTCGCCGATGCCCGGGACCGCGTCCGGGGGGCCGGGATTTCGAGCGAGACTATCGATTGGCGGCGTGCCTTCGACTCGGGCATGCTCGACCTCATCCGCGCCGGCCGCAAGGCCGAGGCCAAGGAGCTCCTCGAGGCGTGTCTCTCGTCGTCGTCGGACTGAACCACCGGACCGCCGCGGTCGACCTGCTCGAGCGCATGACGGTGTCGACCGCTGCGCTCCCGAAGGCCCTGCACGACCTCTCGGCCCGAGAGCACCTCGCCGAGGTCGTGCTGCTGTCGACGTGCAACCGCACCGAGGTCTACGCGCGCACGACCCGGTTCCACGACGGCATCGAGCAGGTGCGGCACTTCCTCGCCGACTGCTCGGGCATCGACGCCGACGCGCTCGCGGAGCAGCTGTACATGTACCACGACGATGCCGCCACCGCGCACCTCTTCGGTGTGGCGTCCGGCCTCGACTCCATGATCATCGGCGAGAGCGAGATCCTCGGCCAGGTCCGCGAGGCCTGGGAGACCGCGGAGCGCGAGGGGACGGCGGGGCAGCTGCTGTCGCGCACGTTCCGCCACGCGGTCGAGGTCGGCAAGCGCGCTCGCACCGAGACCGGGATCGGTCGGCACGCCGTCTCGGTGTCGTCCGCCGCGGTGCGCGTCGCCGCCGAGCGCCTCGGCTCCCTCGACGGGCGCCGCGTGCTGCTGCTCGGTGCCGGCGACGTCGGCGAGGGCATGGCGCTCGCACTCCGGGGGGCCGGGGTCGAGGAGATCATCGTGGCGAACCGCAGCCGCGCGCGCGGGCAGCAGCTCGCAGCACGCGTGGGCGGCCGGGCCGTTCCGCTCGACGACGTCTTCGACGCGCTCGTCTCGTGCGACGTGCTGCTCGCGTCCACGGGTGCACCCGGCACGCTCATCGAGCGCGGTGACATGGAAGAGGTCATCCGGCGCCGCGACGGTCGCGCGCTGCTCATCGTCGACGTGGCGGTGCCCCGCGACGTGGATCCCGGCGTCGGTCAGGTGTTCGGAGTGCAGCTGCTCGACATCGACGACCTGAAGGCGATCGGTGAGGAGTCGTTGCAGCAGCGGCGCGCCGAGGTCGGCAAGGTCCGCGTGATCATCAACGACGAGCTGGATCGGCTCCGCTTCGCAGCGCTCGCCCGCGAGGTGGCGCCGCTCGTCGCGTCGCTGCGCGACCGTGCCGAGGAGCTCCGGCAAGGCGAGCTCGATCGTCTGGCGGGGCTCGATCCTGCGGCGCGCGAGCTCGTCGACGACGTGACGCGCCGGCTCGTCAACAAGCTGCTCCACGAGCCGACCGTGCGTCTCAAGGACTCGGCGGGGTCGGCGCGCGGTGAGCTCTACGCCGATGCCCTCGCCGCGCTGTTCGCGCTCGACGAGCCGTCCGGCCCGCCGAGCCAGGACGGGGGAGACACCGGCACGGCGTGAGCCCCCCTCCTCTCCGCGTGGCCACCCGGGGGAGCGCGCTGGCGCGCTGGCAGGCCGATCGGATCGCGCAGCTTCTCGGTGGCGACGTCGAGCTCGTGATCGTGCAGACGACGGGCGACCGTCGCGCCGACGAGCCGCTCCATCGCATCGGCGGCACCGGCGTGTTCGTGAAGGAGGTGCAGGAGGCGGTCCTCGCCGGCCGCGCCGACGTGGCCGTGCACTCCGCGAAGGATCTGCCCGCCGACACGCCGCCGGGGCTCGCGCTCGCCGCGTTGCCCGAGCGGGCGGACGCGCGCGACGCGCTCGTCGGGTCGACGCTCGCGGGTCTGCCGACCGGGGCCGTCGTGGCGACCGGCTCGGTGCGGCGCCGCGCGCAGCTCGCGGCGCTGCGACCGGATCTCGGTTTCGCCGAGCTGCGCGGCAACATCCAGACGCGCCTCGACAAGGCGGTGGGGTTCGACGCGATCGTCGTCGCCGCGGCGGCCCTCGACCGCCTCGGCCTCGGTGAGCGCGCCGCCGAGCGCCTGTCGTTCGCCGACATGGTCCCGCAGGTCGGTCAGGGTGCGCTCGCGGTCGAGTGCCGCGTCGACGACCGCGGGACGCGCGCCCGGCTCGAGGCGATCGACGACCCCGGCGTCCATGCCGCGGTCTCGGCGGAGCGCGCCTTCCTCGCCGCGCTGGGCGGAGGCTGCACGCTCCCGGTCG
Source organism: Acidimicrobiia bacterium (assembly GCA_036559825.1). Lineage (GTDB taxonomy): Bacteria > Actinomycetota > Acidimicrobiia > IMCC26256 > PALSA-555 > DATBSK01. The sequence goes on from DATBSK010000193.1 coordinate 12,939, forward strand.
GTGCGCACGCGGACGTGGTCGACGGCGCCGTCTCGGTGCTCGCGCTCATCGCATCCGACGACGGGCACCGGGTCGCGCGCGGCCGTGAGACCGACACCGACCCGGAGCAGGCGGGCCGCCGGGTCGCGGCGCGGCTCGCCGCCGGCTTCGAGGAGCTGGTGTGACCCCGGGGCGAGGGGCGCCGGGCGTCAGCAGCGACGCCATGGAGGAGGAGCTGGTGTGACCGGGGGCGAGGGGCGCCGGGCGTCAGCAGCGGAGCGAGTGCCCGCGGGCGGGGTATCCCCGCCCGCAGCGAGCGACGCCATGCAGGAGGAGCTGGTGTGACCGGGGACGCCAGCGAGGCGGGGCGCGTCTGGCTCGTCGGCGCGGGACCGGGTGACCCGGGGCTCTTGACGATGCGCGGCGCGGAGGTGCTCGCCGACGCCGACGTCGTCGTGCACGACCGGCTCGCCAACCCGGCGCTGCTCGACCTCGCGCCCGCGGACGCCGAGCGCATCTCCGTCGGCAAGGCGCCGGGCCGGGTCGAGCTCGACCAGGACGCGATCAACGCGCTGCTCGCCGAGCACGCGCACGCCGGGCGCCGCGTCGTGCGGCTCAAGGGCGGCGACCCGTTCGTGTTCGGGCGCGGCGGCGAGGAGGCGGAGGCGTTGCGCGCTGCGGGCGTCCCGTTCGAGGTGGTGCCCGGGATCACGAGCGCGATCGCGGCTCCGGCGTACGCGGGGATCCCGGTGACGCACCGCGGGCTCTCGACGCACGTGACCGTCGTCACCGGCCACGAGGACCCGGCGAAGGGAGCGAGCGACGTCGACTGGGAGGCGCTCGCACACGCGGGCGGGACGCTCGTCATCCTCATGGGCGCCGCACGCATCGACGACATCGCGCGCCGGCTCCTTGCGGGTGGTCGCGCGCCGGAGACGCCGGTCGCGGCGATCCGCCACGGGACACGCCCCGATCAGGAGACCATCCGCGCCACCCTCGCCACGATCGCGGACGCGGACGTCCGAGCGCCGTCGGCGATCGTCGTCGGCGAGGTCGCGGCCTTGGACCTCGCGTGGTTCGAGGCGAGGCCGCTGTTCGGGCGCCGCATCGTCGTCACCCGCGCCCGGGAGCAAGCGAGCGCGCTGCACGCCCAGCTCGAGTCGCTCGGCGCGGAGGTCCTCGAGCTGCCCGCGATCCGCATCGAGCCGATCGAGTTCTCGATGCCCGACCTCGACGAGTACGCGTGGCTCGTGTGCACGTCCGTGAACGGCGTCATCGCGCTGTTCGAGCGAGGGCTCGCGCCGCGGAGCCTCGATGCCCGCGCGCTCGGGCGGATCCGCGTCGCCGCGATCGGCCCGGGGACGGCAGCCGAGCTCGCCGATCGCGGCATCACGCCCGATCTCGTGCCCGAGCGCTACGTCGCGGAGGCACTCGTCGAGGCGTTTCCCCCACCCGAGGCGCCGGGCGACCGCGTGCTGCTCGCGCGTGCCGAGACGGCACGCGACGTGCTCCCGGAGGGCTTGGAGGCGCGCGGCTACTCGGTCGAGGTGCTGCCCGTCTACCGCACGGTGCGCGCCGAGCCCGACGACGCGGTGCTCGACTCGGTGCGCGGGGGCCGGGTCGACGCGATCACGTTCACCTCGTCGTCGACCGTCGCGGGCTTCTGTGACCTCGTCGGCACGGCGCCCGACCCGCAACCGACGGTCGTGTCGATCGGCCCTGTCACGTCCGACGCCGCCCGCGCGCGAGGCCTTCGCGTCGACGCCGAAGCCCAGGAGCACACGATCGACGGGTTGGTCGCCGCTCTCGTGTTGCGTCTCTCACCAAGCGCATGATGCGTCCCTCACCGTCACTACGGGGGTCGGGGGACGCATCTTGATGGTTGTCAAGCGGCGTCCCTGAACCCTCCCAGTGACGGTGAGGGACGCAACATGTGAGGGCCGTACGATGGTCGTGTGCCGTTCCCCGAGCGTCGGCCGCGGCGACTGCGTCGCACCACGGCGATGCGCCGTCTCGTCGCCGAGGCGCGCGTCGACGTGGACGACCTCGTGGCGCCGCTGTTCGTGAAGGAGGGCATCGACGCCCCGGAGCCGATCGCGTCCATGCCCGGCGTCGTGCAGCACACGCTGGAGAGCCTGCGCAAGGAGGTCCGGGCCCTCGCGGGCCTCGGGATCCCCGGAGTGGTGCTCTTCGGCGTGCCCGCGCGCAAGGACGCGCGTGGCAGTGCCGCCGACGCGCGCGACGGCATCGTGCAGGAGGCCCTCCGCGCAGTCCGCGACGAGGTCGGTGAGGACGTCGTCCTGATCGCCGACGACTGCCTCGACGAGTACACCGATCACGGGCACTGCGGGATCCTCCGCGACGACGGCTCGGTCGACAACGACGCCACCATCGAGCGCTACGCCGAGATCGCGATCGCGCAGGCCGATGCGGGGGCCGACGTGATCGCGCCGTCCGGGATGATGGACGGGCAGGTCGCGGCGATCCGCGCCGGGCTCGACACCGCGAGTCACGCCGACGTCGCGATCCTCGCCTACTCCGCGAAGTACGCGTCGTCGCTCTACGGACCGTTCCGCGACGCGGCGGAGTGCGCGCCGAGCTTCGGCGACCGGCGCGGGTACCAGATGGACCCGCCGAACGCCCGCGAGGCGATCGCCGAGACGGCACTCGACGTCGACGAGGGTGCCGACATGGTGATGGTCAAGCCGGCGCTGGCATGCCTCGACGTGCTCGCGTCGATGCGCGCCGAGTTCGACGTCCCGGTCGCCGCATACCACGTCAGTGGGGAGTACTCCATGGTGAAGGCGGCCGGCCGGCTCGGTTGGCTCGACGCCGACGCCGTCGCGCTCGAGCACCTCACGGCGATCAAGCGCGCCGGCGCGGACTTCGTTCTCACCTACCTCGCACGCGAGGTCGCCGAGCGCCTCACGTCGTGACGGGCGTCGAGCGGCCTCGACGGTCGACGCCCGAGGAGGCGCCGCTTGCGGTGCCGACCAGTGGAGGCGGCGAGCTCGGGCGGGCGCGGGCCGCGATCCCCGGCGGTGTGTCGTCGCCGGTCCGGTCGTTCGCTGCGGTCGGCGGCGATCCGTTCTTCGTCGCCCGCGCGCGCGGCGCCCGGCTCGTCGACACGAACGGCAACGAGTACGTCGACTACGTGCAGTCGTGGGGCGCGTCGATCCTCGGGCACGCGCACCCGAAGGTCGTCGAGGCGGTGCAGCGCGCCGCTGCCGACGGGACGTCCTACGGCGCGCCGACCATGCGCGAGGTCGCGCTCGCCGAGGCGATCGCCGCGGCCGTCCCGTCGGTGGAGAAGGTCCGGCTCGTCTCCTCGGGCACCGAGGCATCGATGACCGCGGTGCGGCTCGCGCGCGGCGTCACCGCGCGGCCCAAGATCGTGAAGTTCGCCGGCTGCTACCACGGGCACGCCGATGCGCTGCTCGTGGCGGCCGGCAGCGGTGTCGCGACGCTCGGGATCCCCGGGTCCGCGGGCGTCACCGAGGGCGCGGCGGCCGACACGATCGTGATCCCGTACAACGACACGAGCGCCGTCGATGCGACGTTCGCGGCGATCGGGCCCGAGATCGCGGCCGTGATCGTGGAGCCGGTCGCCGCGAACATGGGGCTCGTCCCGCCCGATCCGGGCTTCCTGCCGCTCCTGCGTCGCCGGTGCCGCGAGCACGGCGCGCTGCTGATCGTCGACGAGGTCATCACCGGCTTCCGCGTCGGGTTGTCGGGCGCGCAGGGCCGCTTCGACCTCGCACCCGACCTGTCGATCTTCGGGAAGGTGATCGGCGGCGGCCTGCCGCTCGCGGCCGTCGGTGGGCCCGCGGCGCTCATGGACGAGCTCGCGCCGCTCGGACCCGTCTACCAGGCGGGCACGCTCTCGGGGAACCCGCTCGCGACTGCCGCGGGACTCGCCGTGCTCGGAGAGCTCGACGCCGGCGCGTTCACCGAGCTCGAGCGCATCGCGACGCGCCTCACCGACGGGCTCGCGAAGGTGAGCGCCGACGCAGGCATCGACGCGCAGCTCCCGCGCGCGTGGACCCTCGCCGGCATCTTCTTCGCGGCTGCGCCCGTGCACGACTTCGAGGACGCGCGCCGTGCCGACGCCGCCCGCTACGCATCGTTCTTCCACGGCATGCTCGACCGCGGCGTGTTCCTCGCGCCGTCAGCCTTCGAGTCGATCTTCCCGAGCCTGGCCCACACCGACGCCGACATCGATCGCACCGTCGACGCCGCCCGAGGTGTCTTCGCGTCGCTGAGTCGCTGACGACGCGCTCACCGACGCCACACCACGTTCAGGGCAGGTCGAGCAACCGGCGCAGCTCGCCGCACCACGACGTCGCGTCGAAGTCGGCGGCCGCGACGCGCGCGTCGAGCTCGCGAACGGCCGGGTGCGTGCCGACGACCGCCGCGAGCTGCGACGCGGTGCGGGGGCTGCCGTGCATCCCCGCCTCGCCGTCGATGCCGGCGAAGCAGAGCCAGCGACCCTCGTTGCCCCAGACGAGATGGAGCTCTGGGGCGAGTCGTTGCACCCCCGCGACACCCTCGACGGGGGCGAGCACCCCGCCGACATCCTCGTGCGCGCCGTAGACGAGCGCAGCGCTTCCTTCCGGGAACCACGTGAGCCCAGAGCCCTCGAGTGCCGCGCTGAGATCGACCGGCGTCGGTTCGACGACGGGCTCCATGGAGTGATCGCTGACGACGATGGTGACGGTCCCGTCGTCCCGTGCTTCGATCGCTTCGCGAACCGGCGCCAGCCGCGCGTCCGTGACGCGGTACACCTCATGTGCGTTCGACGTACCCAAGGCGTGCCCGGCGGTGTCGGGCGCGTTGAGGTGGCCGAAGACCAGATCGCTCTCGCCCGCGAGCGCTTCGAGCAGGTGCGGCAGCGTCACGTCGTCCTCGAGGTAGCCGTGTGGGTCGACCGGCGCGCCGTCGGGGACCGCGCCGCCGGGTGGCCAGTGCGCGTCCGCGGCGTGCGCACCCATCACCCCGATGAGGTCCTGGTCCCCGACGACGACGCTGCTCGAGCACCCCGCGCTCGCGGCGGCGTCGAAGATGGTCGGCACGGCCGGACCGACTTCCCGCGCGGGCCGGAACCGGCCGTCGGTGCCGCGCACGTAGTTGCCGACGATGCCGTGGACGGGCGGTTGCACGCCGGTCACGAACGTCGCGTGGTTCGGGTACGTCGACGCGGGGAGAACGGCGGGCACCGACCGCGCGGCGGTGCCCGAGTCGCGACACCACTGATGCAGGACGGGCGTGACGCCGGGCCCGGCGGACGCCGCGGGCAGGCCGTCGAGCACGAGGAAGACCACGGGCGCGCGACTCATCGCGTCGTCGTCAGTGGTTCGTGATCTGTTCCGGCGGGTCGACGACCGCCATGTCGAGGGCCTGGCGGTGGCGGTTCATCTCCGCGATCTCGAAGCGCTGCGTCTTCGCCATCTTCCGCGCCAGCGCCCGGACCGTGTCGTTCGAGCCGAACTCGGCGGCGTACTCGGCCATCTCTGCGCCGGCATCGTGGTGGTAGATCATCAGCGTCGAGAAGTCGTCGTCCGCGACGCGGCCGCTCTCGGTCGCGAGCCGGTCGAGGTCCGCGCGCGTCGCGAGCCCGGGCATGAGCCGGCTCGGGACGGGATGCCCCATCCAGTCCATCGCGGTGCCGTCACCGACCGTCGACGTGTCGTCGGCCTCGGCGAGAAGCCCGTTCATCGTGCCGATCTCCTGCGACTGGTCGGTGATGATGTCCCGCGCCATGCTCGTGAACGTGGCGTCCTCGCCACGCGGCAGGTACGCGAAGCCGAGCGTGAGCGCTCCGGAGTGGTGCTCGGTCATGTCGGCGAGGAAGCCGACGTCCACGCTGCTGAACGACGGGTCCGACGGGCGCCCGATGAGCCAGCCCACGACCCCGCAGGCGAAGCCCACCACCGCGATCAGCACGACCGTGCGCACCCACGGCATGCGCCACCGCATCGGCTCCACTCGACGCGGTGCCTCGGCCGGGGCCTCCGGCGCCGCGTCCTCGTCGAGTGCCGTCACGCACCCGAGGCTACGCGGCGTTGCGGCGGCTGCGATCGCCGAGCCCGCCGTCACAGCTGGTCGTTGGCGATCAGCCACTTCGTCGCGTAGCTGCCCGGGATGGGGGGCAGGTACGTCGTGAACAGCCGTTGGGTGATCACCGCGGCCGACGCGGTGTCGCCCGTGATGCCGAAGGCGGTGAGGCCCGCGATCAGCGCCGCCTCCGTGACGCCCATGCCCCCGGGGACGGGTGTGAGGCTCGCGAGGAACGAGGCCGACGTGTTGATGAAGACGAGCTCCACGAAGCTCAGCTCCCCGCCGGCGCCGTAGGCGGCGAGCGCGGCGCCGAGCGCGAGTGAGTACAGCAACTGTGCGCCGACTGCGCCGCCGAGCACCATCACGAGCTTGCGCGGTGACGACAGGACGCTCCAGACGTTGCGGAAGCCCTGCGCGACGGGCGGCCACCACTTCTCACGTGCCGTCCGGCGCAGCCGCGGCAACAGGAACACGATCCCGATGAGGAGGCTCGCGACGAACACGACGACGAGGATGAGCTGACCGTCGCCACCACCGCCGACATCGTCGAGCACACCCTCCTGGCCCACCGCGAACGCGGTGAGCACGAAGAGGGCGAACGACGCGATGGTCCCGGACAGACCCAGGATGACGCCGGAGGACGTCGCGACCGAGATCGGTGCGCCCTGCTTCTGCAGGAATCGGATGTTCATGAGGCCCGACGCGACTCCCGACGGCGCCACCAGGTTGGTGAACGCCACCGCGTACTGCATGACGACGGCGGGTCCGTACGGCACGTGGTTGTCGACCGAGCCGACCGTCGCCATCGCGTACGACAGGTTCGTCGACTGGGTGAGCACGACGACCACGACCACCCATGCCCAGTCGGCGCTCTCGAGCGTGTCGATCAGGTTCGAGATGCTCCCGACCTCGCCGAGGATCACCCAGAGCGCGAACAGCAGCCCCACGACCATCAGCACGTTGAGCGGCTTGACCCGCCGGAGCTCGATCGGCTCGAGCACCTCGATGGCGGTCGACTGCGTGATCGCGCCGTGCACCTCGTCGAGCAGGTGCTTCTGGTGGTGCAGCGCAGCACGCGTCGAGCGAGTGAGCGCCGGCTTCTGCACGAGCGGGAGGGCAGCGGCGACGGCCTCGGTGCCGAGGGCGTCGATCGCGGCTGCGACCGCCGCCTCGGCCCCGACGACCAGCGCCGACGCGACGAGCAGCTGCGCGACGTCCTGGTCGAGGCGCCCCTGCGGCGCGGAGATCGAGGCGAGCGAGAGGTCGAGCAGCACCGGGCCGTCCGGTGCGAGCACGACGTGCTCGAGGTCGAGGGCACCGTGCGCGATGCGCGCGGCGCGGAGCTTCGCGAGCTCGCGCCACACCGCGGCCACGTCGGCGGCTCCACCCTCCGTCAGCGGGCGGCCCCCGGTCGGTGTCGTGACGAGCAGCGCCGACTTCGCGCCCGCGACGCCCACGGCCACCACGCCCGGGACGCGCACGTCTGCCTCGCGAGCCGCCATCAGGCACAGCGCCTCGTGCTCGACCTGCTGGAGTCGGGTCAGCGTGAGCGTCGGACCCGAGTCCTTGTACATCAGGAAGCGCCACGCCTTCGCGACGAGCCGAGTGTCGGACGCGTCGCGCCCGTAGACGCGGACGGGCAGCACCGAGCCGTCGGCGCGGTCGGCCTCCAGGAGGCTGCAGCCGAGCGACTGCACCGGGAGCAGGCGCACGCTCGTCGCGTCGACGCCGAGCTCGTCGAGCGCGGCCGCGACCTCGTCGATCGACGGGCGACCGGCGGGCGACCCGTAGAGCAGGTGCGCGAGCGCGCCGAGACCCCATCCGAGCACGAGCGCGGCGAACACCGCGTTCACTGTCGCCGACCCCTGGTAGAGCGCACCGAGCGCGAGGAGCACGAGGACCACTTGTCCCGTGCGGCGCGCCGGGCGGACGAGGAAGGGTGACGCGGTGATGAGGACGGCCGCGATCACGGCGACCGGCACGGCGGGGTAGCTCACGTCCGCACCGTCGAAGACGGCGCGCACCGCCGGGCCGAAGCTCTTCCCCTCCGCGACGAAGAACCCCATGAACCGGCCGATGAGCCACGCGGTCGCGCCCGCGCCACCGAGCACCACGCCGAGCCGCCACCGCCGCGCCACGACCAGCACGAGGACGAGCACCGCGAGCGCCCAGAGCGCGCCGAGGCGCTCGAGGGCCTCGAAGAGCCCACGCGCCCCCTCGGGCAGGTTCGCGAGCAGGCGCTGGGCGTCCTGCTCCGCTGGGTTCGCGTCACCGACGTGCCACGCGCTGAGCGCGAGCAAGACCCCTGCCGCGACGACGCGGACGCGATCGGCGGTGAGCCGGCGGTAGGGGCGGCAGTCGGCCGGGCTGAACACCCGCCACGGTCGCGGGACGTGTCGGGTCACGAGGATCGATCCGTGCACGCCCGGGACGGCTCGACCATCATCGCCGCGTGCAGGAACCGAGGGCGCGCCGCGGGTTCCTCGCCGCGGGCGGCGACGAGCTCGTCGTCGCCGGCCTCGTGCTCGCGTCGGCCGCCGCGACGCAGGGGCGCGCCTCGCACCGCGGGGAGATCCCGCTCAACATCACGGTCGCGGTCGCCGCCGTCGCCGCGGCGCGCGCCGGGGGCGCGTCGTGGGCCGAGCTCGGGCTCGAGCCCTCGGCGATCGCGGGCGGCCTCCGGGCCGGCGCGGCGACGCTCCCCGCGGTCTGGGGGCTGCTCGGTCTCGCCGCCGCACTCCCGGCGACCCGCCCGTTCCTCGGTGACGAGCGCGTCCGCGCGTGGGACGGTCGGGAGCTCGCGTACCACCTCGCGGTGCGCGTCCCGCTCGCGACCGCCGTCGCCGAGGAGCTGCTCTTCCGCTCCGCGTTGCTCGGGGTGGAGCTCCGGCGCCGATCCCGCGCGCGGGCGCTCGTGTCGACGGCCGTCGCGTTCGGCCTCTGGCACGTGCTCCCCGCGCTGCGGTCGCACGACCGGAACCCGTCGACGGCGCGCACCGCCGATCGCGCCGGAGGTCGAATCGCGACGGTGGCGGCGACCGTGACTGCGACCGCCGCCGCGGCCGCGGGCTTCACCTGGCTCCGCCTCCGGTCGCACAGCGTGGTCGCGCCGGTCGTTGCGCACGCGGGGATCAACATCGCGGCTCTCGTCGCGGCGAGACTCGTCACCCGCAGGCGTGCCTCACGAAGCGGGTGATCCCTAGTCGCGCGGGATCTCGGCACCGCCACCGGCACCCAGGTTCTCCGCCGCGAGCTCGCGCACGATCTGCACCAGTCGCGCGTCGGGGTCGAGGCCCTGCGCGCGCTGCTCCTCGAGCAGGCGTTCCACGATCGCGACCGAGAGGCTCTTGCCGGTGGCGCCGTGCTCCTGGATCCAGCGTGTCCGGCGCAGCTCCTCGAACTCGAGGTAGTCCGTGACGCGGGACAGCTGCGCGTCCGACGCGTCGAAGCCGAGCACCGCGTGCAAGAACGGCACGAGATCCGCTCGGTAGTCGTGGCCCTTGGCGGCGAACGAGCCCGGCACGACCGTTGCCGAGTTCTTCATGTCGACGAGCACCTGGAAGAACGCGACGCTCGGCATCCACCGCATGCCCTTCGGGACCTCGGCCGGACGTTCCTCGGCCGGGCCCAGCCAGTCGGGGGCCTGGATCGCGAGCTCGGGCCCGAAGAGCGCGACGCCGTCGTCGTGGTGCGTGATCATCACGTAGCGGATGCGGGACCGCTCGACCGGATCGACGGCGTTCCACTCGTCGATGCTCGCGAACACGCCGAGCAGGCCGGGATCGACGTCGCTCCGGTGGTCGTGGAGCACCTGCTCCTTCCACTTGCTGAAGTGAGGCGTACCGATCCAGATCGCGTGGTCGATGCCGGTGTCGACGAGTCCCTGGGTGCCGCGGTCGACGAACGGGTCCTGGCTCGTCCACGCGCCGAGGCTCTCGCCGAACAGGACGACCTTCGGGCGACGCTCGGACGGCAGCGCGGCGAGGCGCTGATGCAGCGCGTCGAGCAGCAGCGCCGCGTGCGCCCGCCCTTCGTGCACGTTGTCGAGCGACAGCACCGACGGCCGCGCCGAGTACTGCATGGCAACCGTCGCGCTGTTGCCGCGGCTCAGCAGCTCGAGCGCGCCGACGGCCGCGTAGTTCACGTACCCGGTGCCGGTGGGCGACGCCACCATCAGCCACGCGCGGTCGAACGCACCCGTGCGGTCGAGCTCGTCGAGCACGAGCGCGACACGCTCCTCTTCACTCGCCCCGCTCTCGAGCCCGACGTACACGCGGATCGGTGACGCGACCGGCTCCTCCTGCATGACCGAGCGGATCGTGTCCTCGCCGGTCACCGTCCATGCGAAGCGCCGGCCCTGCTTCGACGTCGTCTCGAACGGAACCCGGCTCTCGAAGCTGCCCGACACCAGCGGGTTCGGGGGCGGGATGTCGAACGCGGTCTCGACGGACTCCTCCTTGCGCTCGATCCCCGACAGCGCGCGCTGGGCGGCGAAGCGCGCCGCGCCGGCAACGCCCGCGAGCGCGACCGCGTGCCCGAGCGGGCGCCAGATCTCCTCGCGGCCGGGGAGCACCCGTGCGACGGCACGCGCGAGCCCGTTCGCCATCCCGCGCTCGACGAGGCTCATCACCGACATCCCCGCGGCCACCCCGAGGCCGAGCGCGAGCGCCTTCGGGGTGGTGACCTCCGAGCCGTCCGGTGCGAGGTCGCGGTGCGCCGCCTGCCGTCGCCGGTACTCGCCGAAGGCCGCGGCGGCACCGGCCGCGGGCACCACGACGCCGACACCGGTTCGCCGGCGGCTGGCGCGCACCTCCTGCAGCGCGCCGATGACCGTCCCCATGCTCCCGGTGAGGGTCAGCAGGTACCCGCCGGTGCGGGCCGACGCCCGCGGCAACGGCTCGCGCTCGCGTCGGGCGAAGGCGCGCTGGACGGCGATGCCGGCGCCGATCGCGGCGACGTCGAGCGCGAGCGTGGCCCGGCTCCACCGCTCGGGGTGCTCCCGCGCCCGTGCACTCCCCCCGACGGCGAGGAGCGCGCCCGCCTGGATCGACTCCTGCACGAGTGAGACGAGCGCGCGGTTGGTCGCGACCGTCAGTCCCGTGACCAGCGCCTGGTCGATCGTGGCGCGCGGCATGAGCGTCCGCTGGAAGGTCAGCGGCACGAAGCCCAGGCCCGCCAGCGACCCCGTCTGATCCGCTCGCCGCGCGAGGGAGTGCACGAGACGGACGCGGGACATGTGGCGCCTAGCCGAGCGCCTTGGCCCGCAGCTGCTGGTACTCCGCGTCGGTCAGCGAGCCCGCCGTGTGGAGCGCATCCAGCTTCTGGAGCTCGTCGGCGACGCTGTAGCCCATCTGCTGCTTCAGCTGGTCGACCGCGACTGCCTGTGACTCTCGGGCCCGCTCCCCCATCCCGTGGCCCTGGCTGATCAGGTAGATGAACGCCGCGAGGTACGGGATGAAGAGCACGAAGATCACCCAGAGCGTCTTCGCGCCACCACCGATGTCGTGACGCCGGAAGATGTCCGAGAACACCATGATGAGCAGCCAGATCCAGATGACGAAGAAGAAGATCCAGAGGACTCCGAGCATGAAGTCGCCGAAGTCCCAGGTCGTGTCCGCGAGGAGCGGCATCGAGCACCTCCGTTCAAGGGTGGTGGAGTCCTATCAGATCCTCGCAGGGCATCTCCGGCCGGCGCGGGGCGTATGTTCGGGTCGCTCCGAGGGACGGGGGACGACCGATGACGGAGAGCCAGACGTCCGCCGACTACGACCCGCGTCTCGCGCTCCTGCTGGCGATGGCGATGTTCGTGCTCGTCGTCGACACGTCGCTGATGAACGTGTCGATCTCGTCCGTCGTGAAGGACCTCGACACGACCGTCAGCGGCGTCCAGTCCGCGATCGCACTCGAGGCCCTCGTCTCCGCGGCGTTCATCCTCATCGGCAGCAAGGTCGGCGACCTCTTCGGCCGCAAGCGGGCGTACGTGCTCGGGCTCCTCGGCTATGCCGTCGGCGCGATCGCGATGACCGTCGCCCAGGACCTCCTCGCGATCATCGTCTTCTGGGCGGTGATCGGTGGGCTCGGGGCGTCGCTGCTCCTACCGTCGATGCAGTCGCTCATCCACGGGAACTTCGAGGGCGCGGCGCAGCGGAAGGTCTACGCGCTCGTCGGCGCGTCGGCGGCGATCGCGGCTGCCGTCGGCCCACTGCTCGGCGGGTTCATCACCACATACCTGTCGTGGCGAGTCGGGTTCGCGCTCGAGGCGGTCGTCATCGCGATCGTGCTCTCGGGCATCAGGCTCGTCCGCGACGTGCCGTACACCGGCCCCCGGAAGGCCGACCCGATCGGCATGGTGCTCTCGGTCATGGGGATGGGTGGAATCGTGCTCGGGATCCTCGTATGGCAGGAGGGCGGCGAGTCGGTGGCGGCGCTCCTGGCCGTCGGCGCGGTCGCGCTGGGATCGCTCGCGTGGTGGCTCGTGCGCCGCAAGCGCGAGGACGCGCCGGTGCTGCTCGACCCCGACCTGTTCCGTTCGAAGCTGTTCCGCTACGGCGTCTCTGGCCAGATGCTCCAGCAGATCTCCCTGGGCGGCCTGCTGATCGCACTGCCGATCTTCCTGCAGATGGTGCTCGAGTACGACGCCATGGAGGCGGGGCTCTCCATTGCGCCCCTGTCGCTCAGCATGTTCGCGATCGCGCTCCTCGCGGGGAAGCGCGCCGGGAAGCGCCGCCCGAGCGCGGTCATCCGCGCGGGCTTTGCGCTCGTGACGCTCGGGGTCGCCGTGCTCATCCCGATCGTGCCCGATGTCGACTCGGGGTGGTACCTCGTGATCCCGCTCGTGATCACCGGATGCGGGTTGGGGCTGCTCGTCTCGCAGCTCAACAACTACACGCTCTCGCCGATCTCGGAGGAGCGCGTGAGCGAGGCCGCGGGGGTCAACTCGGCGGCGGGATCGTTCGGGCTGTCGTTCGGGTTGGCCTTCGCCGGTGCCATCCTGCTCGCGGCACTGTCGTTCACGTTCACGCACATGGCCGACGACAGCAAGGTGCTCGCGCCCGCGGAGCAGCAGAAGGTCGCCGACACGCTCGAGGACGACGCCGAGGTCATGACCAACACCCGGCTCGCCGAGCTGCTCGTCGACCAGCCGAAGGACGTCCAGGCCGAGATCCTCCGCATCAACACCGACGCACGGCCGATCGCGCTGCAGGTCGCGCTGGTCGTACCGCTCGCCGCCGGTCTGCTCGGCTTCGGGAACTCGTTCCGGATGATGCGCGTGCCCGACCCGAAGCCGTCGAGCGCCGTCGACGGAGTGACCCTGGGGTGACGCAGGCATCCGACCACGAGCCGCTCCCTGCGGGTGATGACCGGACGCCCGCGGCGAGCGACCCGCCCGAGCACCGGCGGTGGGCGTCGTTCCGGCGCCGGATCCGGCGATCCGAGGAGCAGCTCGAGGCCAAGTACGACGAGGCGAAGGCGCGCCGGGCCGAGTCCGCACCGATCGACGTCGCGTTCCGCGTCATGGAGGCCGACCGGCGCTACGCCGGCGGTCTCATCGCGGGCGGGATGGCGTTCCGCGTGTTCGTCGTGCTCATCCCGTTCGCCTTCGTCGTGGTCACCGCGTTCGGCTACGTCGCCGAGGCCGTCGACTCCGACAGCCCCCAGAGCGTCGCCCGGGAGCTCGGCATGACCGGGCTCGTCGCGAGCACGATCGACGCATCGATCGGGAGCTCGACGTGGGAGCGCCTCGTCACGCTCGTGCTCGCGCTCTATGCCCTGCTGTGGGCGACCTGGACGCTGATGCGTGCCATGCAGGCCGTGTTCGGGCTCGCGTGGGACCAGCCGCCGACGACGAGCATCAAGACGTCGTGGCGGCCGCTGCTCTGGCTCGTCGCGATCCTGCTCGGCCTGTTCCTGGGTGGCGTCGCTGTGAGCGTCCTGATCGACCAGGTCGGCCTGCTCGGCGAGATCGTCATCCGCATCCTGCTGTTCGGCGCCATCGTCGCGCTGTGGGTGCTCGTGTCGTGGCTGCTCCCGCGTGCCCCCGAGACCACGTGGCGATCGCTGCTCCCCGGCGCGGTCGTGCTCGGCGTCGGCGCGGTCATCCTGCAGTTCCTCACGGTCGCGTTCTTCAGCCGCTACATCGAGGACAAGACGGAGACCTACGGCGCGATCGGTGCGTCGCTGGCGATCCTCTTCTGGGCATACCTGCTCGGCCGCCTTGTTGTCACGAGCGCGTTCCTCAACGCGGCGCGCTGGCGACGGGGTCTCGACGAGGTTCAGGGCACACCCGCGCCCCGTGAGCTCGATTCCGAAGGTGCCGTCTAGTCCTTCTCGCGCGGTGGTGTGCGATCATTCCCGCCCATGACCGCAGGTCACGGCACCGCCGGAGCCGCGAGCGGGTCGACGGCCGAGCGCGCACCGCAGTGGTACGCGCTCGCACCCGACGACGTCGCACAGCAGCTCGGCACCGATGTCGAGCGTGGGCTCTCCGCGACCGAGGCCTCGACTCGACTCGAGCAGTACGGCGCCAACGTCCTCCAGCAGGAGGCGAAGGCGTCGATGTGGGAGATCGCGCTCCAGCAGGTCCGCGATCCCATGAACATCATGCTCATCGCCGTCACGGTGGTGAGCATCATCATCGGGCAGCCGTCGACGGCGGTCGTGGTCGCGCTCCTCGTCCTCTTGAACGTCGCCCTCGGGACGCGCCAGGAGCTCGCGGCGCGGGCCAGCGTCGACGCGCTCGCGGAGATGCAGATCCCGCAGGCTCGGGTCGTGCGCGACGGTCAGGTGCAGGGGCTCCCCGCGAGCGACGTCGTGCCCGGCGACGTCGTCAACGTCGAGGCCGGCGACATCGTCGTCGCCGACGGCCGCATCGTCCGCTCCGCGAACCTCGAGACCCAGGAGGCGGCGCTCACGGGTGAGAGCGCGCCCATCCCGAAGGACGCCACGGCGGTGACCGAGCCCGACGTCGCGCTCGGCGACCGCACCGACATGCTGTTCCAGAACACCGCGGTCACACGGGGGACGGCGTCGTTCATCGTGACGGGTACCGGGATGCAGACCGAGGTCGGGAAGATCGCCGGGCTGCTGCAGTCGGTCACCCGCACGAAGTCACCGCTGCAGCAGCAGCTCGACACCCTCACGAAGTGGCTCGGTGTCGTCGCGTGGACCGCCCTGGCGATCGTCGTGGTGATCGGCCTCGCCCGCGACCTGCCGTTCGACGACGTGCTCCTGCTCGGGACGGCGATGGCGATCTCGGCGATCCCCACCGGGATGCCGACGTTCGTGCAGGGGATGCTGTCCTACGGCTCGCGGCGGCTCGCCGAGGCGCGTGCGATCGTGCGGAACCTCACGGACGTCGAGACGCTCGGTTCCACGAGCGCGATCAACACCGACAAGACCGGCACGCTCACGCTCAACCAGATGACAGCGACGCGCCTCTTCTTCGGCGGTGACTGGTTCAACATCGAGGGTGGCGGCTACTCGAAGCAGGGCAGCGTCCTCGGCGTCGCCGGCGGCGCCCTGCCTGACTTCAGCAACCTCGCGCTCGCGCTCGTGCTCTCGAGCGACGCGACTGTCGGCGACGACGGAACGGTGGTCGGCGATCCGACCGAGGCCGCGCTCGTCGTGCTCGCCGCGAAGCTCGGCGTCGACGCGGGCTTGACCCGCCGGAAGATCCCGCGCATCGCCGAGGTGCCGTTCGACTCGGCGTACAAGTACATGGCGACGTTCCACGATTGGAAGGACGACCAGGGCGAGCGGATCGTCGAGCTGGTGAAGGGTGCGCCCGACATCGTGCTCGGGTTGAGCACCGAGGTGCTCTGGCACGGGCAGCAGGTCCCCGCCGACGACGTGCGCCAGGAGGTGCTCGACGCCAACCGCGAGCTCTCGGAGCGTGGCCTGCGCGTCCTCGCGTTGGCGTTCCGTCGCTTCCCGACCGACCAGGACGCCAGCGTGCGCCAGGAGCCGATGGCGCAGGTCGGCGAGCTCGTCTTCGGCGGTCTCGTCGGCATCATCGATCCCCTGCGCGCCGAGGCCAAGGACGCCGTCGTCGCGGCGCTGGCCGCAGGCATCGACGTGCGGATGATCACCGGCGACCACGCCATCACCGCCAAGGCGATCGCCGATCAGCTCGGCCTCGGCGAAGGAGTCATCAGCGGTCCCGAGTTCGCCAAGCTCACCGACGACGCGCTGCGCAGCCGGATGGACGGCCTGCACGTCTTCGGTCGCGTCGCCCCCCAGGACAAGCTCCGCCTGGTCGAGGTGATGCAGGGGGAGGGCCTGGTCGTCGCGATGACCGGCGACGCGGTCAACGACGCCGCCGCCCTGAAGAAGGCAGACATCGGTGTCGCGATGGGGAGCGGCAGCGAGGTGTCCAAGCAGGCCGCCAAGATGGTGCTCACCGACGACAACTTCGCGACGCTCGTCAACGCCGTCGCGCTCGGGCGTGACATCTGGCACAAGATCACCGCGTACATCCGCTACCAGATGAGTCAGCTGTTCGGGCTCGTCTCGATGTTCCTCGCCGCGGCGATCTTCGACGTCAACAGCGGCGTCGCGCTCCTGCCGCTGATGGTGATCTTCCTGAACTTCTTCGTGGCGGTGTTCCCGGTCGCGGCGGTCATCACCGACGTCACCGACCCGAGCGTGATGCAGGACACGCCGCGTGACCCGAAGGTGCAGATCTTCAACCGCACCACGGGGCCGCGATGGATCGTGTACGGGCTGGTCCTCGGCGCGATGTCACTCGGTCCGCTCGTCCTCGGGCCCGACGAGCCCCAGATCGACGGGCCCTCGATCTCGATGACGATGGCGTTCGCCGTCATGGGGCTCAGCACGGTGCTCTCCGGCTTCGTCATGCGCCACGACCGCCGACCGGCGGTCGCGGGGCCGCTGCTGAAGTACGCCGGGATCCTCGGCATGGGTGCCCTGATGGTCGTCTTCGCCACCCAGTTCGGCTTCCTCCAGCGGTGGCTCGACACGACGTCGCTCACGGCCGACCAGTGGGCCGTCGTGCTCGGGCTCGCGCTCGTCATGCCGGTCGTCGTCGAGCTCGACAAGGCCTGGCAGCGTCACCGAGCCCGAGCAGGAGGTGCACACGCGTGACCACGCTCTCCGACGACGAGCACCGGCAGCTGGATCACCTCTGGCGGGCGGCGAACTACCTCACCATCGGTCAGATCTACCTCCTCGCCAACCCGCTGCTGCGCGAGCCGCTGCGGCCCGAGCACATCAAGCCGCGCCTGCTCGGCCATTGGGGGACGTCGCCCGGCCTGAGCCTGCTCTACGCGCACCTCAACCGCGTCATCCGTGCCACGGACCGGTCCGTGCTGTTCGTCGCCGGACCGGGTCACGGTGGCCCTGCGGTGCTCGCGAACGTCTGGCTCGAGGGGACCTATTCCGAGATCTACCCGGAGATCACGCAGGACGCGGCAGGGTTGACGCACTTCTTCCGCCGCTTCTCGACGCCGGGCGGCGTGCCGAGTCATGTGAGCGTCCCGACGCCGGGATCGATCCACGAGGGCGGTGAGCTCGGCTACGCGCTGGTCCACGCGTTCGGTGCCGCGTTCGACGACCCCGATCTGCTCGTCGCCTGCGTGATCGGTGACGGCGAGGCCGAGACCGCGCCGCTCGAGGGATCGTGGAAGGGCATCCGCTTCATGAACGCGGCGCGCGATGGTGCGGTGCTGCCGATCCTCCACCTGAACGAGTACAAGATCTCCGGGCCGACCGTGCTCGGTCGCGCCAGCGACGACGACATCCGAGCCCTGCTCGTCGGCCATGGCTACGAGGCCTCGTTCGTCGAGACGAGCGATGCCGACGGGGTCCACGAGGAGCTCGCGACCATTCTGGACGCGTGCGTCGCGCGCATCGACGACATCCAGGCCGACGCACGCGCCAAGGGCGCGGCCGCGGTCGACGGCATCCCGAGGTGGCCGGCACTCGTGCTGCGCACGCCGAAGGGATGGACCGGCCCCGCCGAGGTCGACGGGGTGCCGGTCGAGGGGACGTTCCGGTCGCACCAGGTTCCGGTCGCCGACGTCCGCGGCAACCCCGAGCACCTCGCCATCCTCGAGCAATGGCTGCGCAGCTACCGCCCTGAGGAGCTGTTCGACGCCGACGGCCGGCCGCTCCCCGACACGGTCGCGATGACCCCCGACGGTCCGCGGCGGATGGGTGCGCTGCCGCAGGCGAACGGCGGGCGCCTGCTCGTCGACCTCGAGCTCCCCGATCCGGGTGCCTACGCGGTCGACGTGCCGACGCCCGCGACCGTGCGCCTCGAGTCCACGCGCTCCCTCGGCGCGGCGCTGCGCGACATCTTCACCCTGAACGCGGCGCGGGGGAACTTCCGCCTCTTCTGTCCCGACGAGACGAACTCGAACCGCCTCGGCGCCGTGTTCGAGGTCGAGAACCGGTGCTGGCCCGAGCGCCGCATCGCCATCGACGACCACCTCGCGCCGCACGGGCGGGTGATGGAGGTGCTGAGCGAGCACCTCTGCGAAGGCTGGCTCGAGGGCTACCTCCTCACGGGTCGCCACGGTCTGTTCGCGACGTACGAGGCGTTTGCGATGGTGCCGGCCTCGATGATCGTGCAGCACGCGAAGTGGCTCGACCACGCCTCGGAGCTGTCGTGGCGGCGGTCGATCGCCTCGCTGAACGTGCTGCTCACGTCGACGTGCTGGCGCAACGACCACAACGGGTTCTCGCACCAGGGCCCTGGGCTCATCGACGTCGTGCTGTCGAAGAAGGGCACGGTCAGCCGCATCTACCTGCCGCCCGACGCGAACTGCCTGTTGTCGGTCGCCGGTCACTGCCTGCGCAGCCGCGACTACGTCAACCTCATCGTGATCGACAAGCAGCCCCAGCTCCAGTACCTCGACATCGAGGGCGCCCGCACCCACTGCTCGCGAGGGCTCGGCGTCTGGGACTGGGCGTCGAACGACGACGGGCGCGACACCGACGTGGTGCTCGCGTGTGCCGGTGACATCCCGACGATGGAGACCGTGGCGGCTGCGTGGCTCCTCCGGCAGCGCGTCCCGGACCTCAAGGTGCGCGTCGTGAACGTCGTCGACCTGATGCGGATGTTCCCGGCCGATGTCCACCCGCACGGCACCGACCCGCTCGAGTTCGAGGAGGTCTTCACGCGCGACCGCGACGTCGTGTTCGCGTTCCACGGCTACGCGCGTGCCCTGCACGAGATCGTGCACGGACACACCGACACCGATCGTTTCCACGTCCTCGGCTACCGCGAGGAGGGCACGACGACGACCCCGTTCGACATGGTGGTGGTCAACGAGGTGAGCCGCTACCACATCGCCGAGCAGGCCGTCCGGCGTGCGCGGCGTGCGCCCAGCGGGTCCGACGAGCTCCTCGCACACTGCGCGGAGATGCTCGCGAAGCACCGCCTGTACGTCCGCGAGCACTTCGACGACCTGCCCGAGATCACCGACTGGGTCTGGACCGACTGAGGCGAACGCCCGCGGCGCACGTACCGTGCGCCGCAGTGAGCCGACCCATGGAGCTGAGGCGAACGCCCGCGGCCGGGCGTCAGCCGGGCGCCGGCTCCCCGTGCAGCAGCCCGAGCTGCTCCAGCGCTGACAGCTCGTCCCAGTATTGGCGCAGCGAGCAGATCCGGTCGCCGTCGAGCTCTGCGACCGTGACGCCGCGCAGCGTGATCCGCAGGCCGGTCGGGTCGACGACGGCGTCGTCGCGGAGCACGAGCGGACCCGAGTGCGTCATCGACGCCGACCACTCGGCGCACGCGTAATCACCCCGGACGTCGAGCGGCGTCACGTCGAGCTCGACGTCCGAGAACGCGTCGTCGCGACGATCCAGCTCGCGCCGCAGCTCGTCCAGCGACGACGCGGCGAACCCAGGTGTCCAGACGCGCACGTCGTCGGTGCACAGGTCCGCGAGCGCGCCGTGGTCACCGTCGAGCCCGGCCCGGAGTGCCCGTGCCAGCGTGTCGGCACCCCGGGCGCCCGTGCTCACGACGCGGGGTCCCCGGTCCCCAGCACCTTGGCCTTCGCCGCCGCGAACTCCGCGTCGCTCAGCGAGCCGGCGCGATGGAGCGCGTCCAGCTCCTTGAGCGCGGCGATCGGATCGACCTCGGCCGTCATCTCGCTCGGTGCCACGCGCCGCGTCGCGTCGAAGCGCTCCTGGAGCTCGCGGTTGTAGTCCTGCTGCGCCATGAGGTTCCGCGGGTTGCTGAACGGCATCCACGTCTGGCGCGGGCGGTAGAGGAACAGCACACGAAGCTCAGGTCACCCGAGGAGCTTGGCCTTCTGGGCCGCGAACTCCTCCTCGGTGAGGACGCCCTGGTCCTTGAGCTCGGCGAGCTCCTTGAGCTGGGCGATCGGGTCCGCAGCCGGCGCGGGAGCGGGGGCGGGCGCCTGCTCGACGTACTGCTGCTCGTCCTGCTGCGCCCACCGGTTCGCCTGGCGCCGCGAGACGCGATTCGAGACGGCGGTCGCCGTCCCCGCGATGACGGCGGTGCGGGCGACACCACGAAGGAGACCTGGCATGGTCGGGTTCCTCTCTGTTCGTGCGCGGTCAGGACCCGGATTCGGCGGCGTCGAGCGACGCCACGAGCGCGTCCATCGGGATGCCGCCGCGGGCGACGAGCTGCGCGCCACCACGGCGGAGTGCAGCGGCGAACGGTGCCGCCCACCGGTTCTCGTAGATGAGGAGGCCGGCAGACGAGCCGGGGTCGAGCACCGAGCCGGCCTCGTCGATCTCGTCCGTGCCGATGAGACCCGAGGACGCCCCCTCGAACACGGAGAGCTCCATCTTCCCGTCTCGATCGAGGTCGGACAGGTTGAGCACCGAGGTCGTGCCGTCCTTGTCCTTGCGGACGAACAGCAGATCGAGGATCCGGATCAGTCCTCGATCGACGAGATCGAGCAGGATCGGGAAGCCCTCACCGGTCATCTTGTTGCCGGGGAACTCGACGATCAGGTAGTCGATCGGCCCCAGGTCTTCGTCAGCCATGTGGGCGTCCTTCCCTTCTCGGTGGGTACGCGCAGGCTAGGTCTTCCGCGCCACCCACAGGTCCTCGGCGGGCCAGCGGCTTGCCCAGCCCACCGTCGCGATGTCGTAGTACTCCGGCGGGGCCGCACCGGGCGGCGCGTAGAGCTCGTGGAGCACCTCGACGGCGAAGCCGGTGGCACCCAGCAGCCGGATCCAGGCGCCGTGCCCGGGATGGAACTCGGTGCCGCCGCCGGGCCAGGTGACCGACGTGACGTCGGACTGCGGGCGCAGCAGCGTCTCGCCGGCCGGGCCGGCCGCGTCGGGCACGCACAGCGCCGTGAGCACGCTGCTGGTGAGGAACGCCAGCCGTCCGCCGGTCCGCAGGAGCCGAGCCGCCTCCCAGACCCACGGCACGGGATCACACCACGGGCTCGCGCCGTACTCGCTGACGACCAGGTCGAACGCGTCGCCGCGCAGAGGCACGCGCTCGGCGTCCGCCTCGACGAGTGGGAACGTCGGGCCGTACCGGCGCTGGCACCGCGCCGCCGTCGCGAGCTGGGCGCGGCTGAGGTCGACCGCGACGACCCGGGCGCCGGCCCGAGCGAGCCAGGCCGAGAGGTACGCGGTGCCGCACCCGAGCTCGAGCACGTTCTGCCCCGCGACGTCGCCGAGCACGCCGAGCTCTGTCTCGGGGATCCGGAACAGACCCCAGCTGATTTCCGACGTCGACCATCGTGTGTCGGCATCACCATCGGTGAACTGCGCGTTCACCTCCGACCACAGCGCACGGTTGCGCTCGAGCCGCGCCGAGAGCCCCGCACGGGCGGACCCGCCGATCAGCGACGCCATACGAGTGCTCCGGACGGTACCCCGGCATCGCCCGACACGTCTCGCTCCGGTGCACGACGCGCCGTGCGATGATCCCCGGCGACCGGATGGGGCCACATGACCGCGAGCACACCGCGAGACGTCGACGTCTCCACCGCACCCGAGCGCCAGGGGCTCGTCCTGCTCGCGTTGATCCTCGTCGCCGCGGTCGCGAACCTGAACCTGGCCGTCGCCAACGTCGCGTTGCCCGACATCGGCAAGGACTTCGATGCCGGTCAGACGGCGCTCAACCTCGTGGCCGTCGGCTACTCGCTCGGCCTCGCGGCGTCGGTGCTCTACCTCGGCGCGCTCGGCGACCGCTACGGGCGCAAGTCGATGCTGCTGCTCGGCACCGGGCTCGCGATCCCCGCCTCGCTGCTCGCGGCGTACGCGCCCAGCATCGAGGTGCTGTTCGTGGCCCGGCTCTTCGGCGGGGTCGCGGCCGGCATGGCGTTCCCGACGACGCTCGCGCTCATCACCGCGCTGTGGTCGGGCCCGGCCCGGACGCGCTCGATCGCGCTCTGGTCGGCGCTCGGAGGTGCCGTCGCCGCGCTCGGGCCGCTGCTCGCCGGTGCGCTCCTCGAGCAGTTCTGGTGGGGCTCGGTGTTCCTCATCACCCTGCCGCTGGCGTTCGTGGCCTTCTTCCTCGCGGCGCGCTTCGTGCCGAGCCACGTGAACGAGACGACCGACCCGGTCGACAATCTCGGAGGCATCCTCTCGATCCTGCTCGTCGGTGCGCTGATCATGGCGATCAACTTCGCCGCCGTCCCCGACAAGGGCACCGTCGCGATCAGCCTCGGCATCGTGGCCGTCGCGGCGGCCGGCGCCTTCGTCCTGCGCCAGCGGC
>DATBSK010000194.1:0-10691 GCA_036559825.1 Acidimicrobiia bacterium
GTGCCACCCGAGTCGGTCCAGGTCCTCACGGCGCGTGCTGCGTGCACGGCGTTGTGCTGGGCGAGCGCGTCGGTCGCGGCCGCCTTGACCCGTCGGCACCGCTCCCGCAGGCGGGCCTGGTTGCGGTCCTCCGCCAGCGCCAGGAGCTCCACCTCGTGCTCCGGTGAGACGGCCGCGGCGGGCGCGATCTCGCTCACCTGGGCCTGGGTCACCCGCCCGCTCGCGAACGCGTCCGAGATCGCGTGCAGCTCCTCGAGCTGCGTCCCGGTCTGGAGCGTCACCACCGCCTGATGGATGCTCGTGCCCGTCTCCTGGGCCACGAAGTGCGCCGCGCTCTTGTGCCCGCCGCGCTGCCAGGCGTTCGTCTCCTCCACCCTCCGCGCCAGGCGCGTCTCAACCGAGGCCACGATGCCTTCATCCGCGCGACCCAACGGAGCTGACGCGCAGCCGCGGGCCCGTCGAGCAGCCGCGGCTCGACGTTGCGAGCCCACTTCTCCAGCGCGGTGCGCAGCTCGCGCGTCTCGGGATCCATGCGAGCACCATGACAGGGGGGTGTGACAGTCACCCCGGTCCCGCGCGAGAAATCTCGAGAGATCCGAGAACATCAAGATGCGTCTCTCGACCCTCCCCATGACGGTGAGAGACGCATCAACTCGTCTTCAGCCGGTACCCGCACGCGCGACAGCGCATTCGCGTCGTCCACGGCATCCAGCTGCACTTCCAACGCCGTTGACCACACCGAGGGCACGCCGTCACACGCTCCACGTCGCGAGCATGGCACCAGATGCCGGACCGGAACAGTCCCCGTCAAGATGCGTCTCTCGACCCTCCCCATGACGGTGAGGGACGCATCATGCGCGCGCGTCGCGCGCGAGCTCCTCCGGGAAGAAGACGGCGCCGACGGTGCCGGGGCCGCTGTGCGCGCCCACCGAGGGCCCGACGAAGTAGCGCACGAGGTCGACGACCTCTGGACGCGCGCGGAGTCGCGCCTCGAGTTCGTCGGCGATCGCCTCGGCGCGAGCGTGGCCGACGCCGACGCGCATCGGGCGGCCGCCTGCGAACTGCTCGAAGGAGGCGGCCATCGCGTCGACGGCGTCCTCCACGTCGCGGGCCTGCCCGACCACCTCCATCGTGCCCCCGGCGAGCGCGAGCACCGGCACGCCCTCGTCGGCGACGTCGGCGGCGAGCCGGCCGCCGCGTCGGGCGAGGTCGAGCGCGCCGACGATGAAGACGTTCCCGATCGTCTCGGCCACCGCTCGCGCCGCGTCCGCCGCCGCGCGCACGTCGGCGCCGCGCTCGATCGCGAGCGCAGCTGCCCACACGCAGCACGCGATCGGAAACGACGCCGTCCCGGTGTCGACGATCTCGACCGGGACGGGCGACATCCCCACCGCGAGCTGCGCGGCGCTGACCGTGGCCGAGGTGTTCGACCCGATGTGGATCGAGAGGATCTCGCTCGCGCCGGCGGAGGCGGCCTCGGTGTACGCCTCTGCGAATCGCCCGGGTGACGGCGCGGCGGTCGAGACCTGTGCGCCGCCGCTGAGCCGGTCGTAGAACTCGTCCGGGTCGAGATCGACGCCCTCGAGCCGGTCCTCGCCGTCGACGACGATCGTCAACGGGACGACGCGCACCCGGTACCGGTCGCGGAGCTCGTCGGGCAGCTGCGCGTTGGAGTCGGTGACGAGCGCGATCACGCGCCACCACTGGTCGACGGCCCGAGGGCCGTCTCCTCCGGCGGATCGGCGAAGCCGATCACGCCGGTGCCGGCGAGGCCCCGACGCGGCGCGGGCGTGCGGCGGCGAACTTGCCGAGGATCATCACCGCGCTCACGATCGCGAAGATCGGCAGCCCGACCGTGGGCTCGGGGCCCCAGAGGTTCGGCAGGTCCGCGATCCACCACACGAGGGCGCTCGCGATCCACAGCGGGCACGTGACCCAGATCGCTCGCTCCGCGTTGCGCAGCCCCAGGGCGCCGATGGCCGCCGCCGCGGCGTCGACGGGGAAGAAGATCGGGAACACGGCGAGGACCGAGCCCGCCGACGTCGCGATGCCCTTGCCGCCGCGGAAGCGCGTCCACACCGGGAAGATGTGCCCGGCGATGCCCGTCGTCGCGCCGGCGTACGCGCCCGCGGTGTCGCCGATCGCCCAGCCGGCGAGCGCGGCGAGGGCGCCCTTGAGCACGTCGACGAGGATCACGACGACGCCCCACGCGGTGCCCACCGACTGCATCGTGTTCAGGCCACCGGGGTTGCCGCTACCGACCTCGCGGATGTCGACGCGACCGCGCGTCGCGACCCGTGTGACGAGGTCGGCGGTCGGGAACGTGCCGATCAGGTATCCGGCGAGCGCCGCGACAGCGGTGAGCGCGACGTCGTCCACGAGCGCCGGTCTAGCGGCCTCCGGGTGCGGCCGCCACTGCCACCGCCGCGCGCCGACCGAGGAACGCGACGACCGCGGCAGCCGAGAGCGCCAGCACCCCAGCACCGACGAGGATGCCCTCGAGCGTCGACTCCAGACCGCTCGTGCCGCCGGACGACGACTCGATGATGCTCGACGCGATCGCGATCGCCACGCCGCCGAGCGTCACCACGACCGTGAGGACCACCCCCGACGCCTCGCCCGCCTGCTCGGGACGCACGACCGCTTGCGTTGCCACGCTCGTGAACGCCCAGACGAGACCGAGCCCGAATCCGGCGACGATCGCGACGACGACGAACGGCGTCAGGCGACCGGCGAGGCCCATCGCGACGGCACCAACCCCACCGCAGACCAGCGCGCTCGACATGACGAGCCACGAAGCGAAGCGCTCGACACGGCCGGAGATCTGCGACGACGCCGCGACCCCGAGCGAGAAGCCGAGGAACGACAGGCCGGCCTCTCCCGCCGAGAGACCGTCGACGGACTGCAGCAGGATCATCGACGTGAAGATGAGCGAGGCGGTCGCCATGTTGCCGATTGCCCCTGCGAACGTGATGACGTCGAACTCTCGGATGCGGAACAGGCCGAGGTCCATCAACGGAACCCGCACCCGCCGCTCGACCATCACGAACACCGCGATGCCGGCGAGCCCGCCGACCATCAGCCCGAGCGTCCGCGGGGACGTCCAACCCCAATCGGAGGCGCGGTCGACTCCATAGGTGAACGCCGCGATCGAGAGGACCACGAGGGCGAGGCCGGTCCAGTCGATGGTGCGCGGCACCGTCTCGTCCCGGCTCTCCTCCACCGAGGTCCACGCCAGTGCGATGAGCACCGCGGCGACGGGAACGTTCACCAGCAGGACCGAGCGCCAGCCGAACGCGGCGGTGAGCCCACCACCGATCACGGGGCCGAGCGCCTGCCCGACCGCCGCGATGCCGAACACCATGCCGATCGCGCGCTCGATCTTGTGCTGCGGGAACGCGTTCGTCACGACTGCCAGACACATCGGGAACGCGAAGGCAGCCGCGACGCCCTGGAGCAGCCGCATCGCGATGAGCATCGTCGAATCGGCAGCGAGGCCACCGGCGAGCGACGTGAGCCCGAACACCGCGGCACCGATGATCAGCCACCGGCGGCGACCGAGCAGGTCACCGACACGGCCCCCCACGATGAGCGTGGCACCGTTGGCCAGCAGGTAGCCGCTGATCACCCACTGGAGGTTCGTCGCGGTCGTGCCCAGATCGTGCGCCATGTCGGGGATGGCGGCCTGCACGGCGAAGAAGTCGAGCTCGATCGCGAAGACGCCGAGCGATGCGGCGATGATCACGCGCCAGAGGCGCGGGTCCCGAGTGAGGCGCTCGCTCACGGGGTGAAGCGTGCGGTGGGTGTCAGCTCCACGGGTCGGCTCGGCTGCGTCGCAGGGTACCTGCGCCGCGGCCGCTCGTCTCAGCCCCCGGACACGTCCTGGGGACGGGTCTTGCCCTGTGCGATCCAGGGCATCATCGACCGGAGCCGGTCGCCGACCTCCTCGATGGGGTGCTCCGCCGAGGCACGCCGCAGCGCGTTGAAGACGGGCCGGCCGGCCTGGTTCTCCAGGATCCACTCCTTGGCGAACTTCCCGCTCTGGATCTCGTCGAGGATCCGGCGCATCTCGGCGCGCGTCTCGTTCGTGACGATGCGGGGGCCGCGCGTCATGTCGCCGTACTCGGCGGTGTCGGAGATCGAGTAGCGCATGTTCGCGATCCCGCCCTCGTAGATGAGGTCGACGATCAGCTTCACCTCGTGCAGCGTCTCGAAGTACGCCGACTCGGGCTGGTACCCGGCCCCGACGAGCGTCTCGTAGCTGGCCTTGATGAGCTCGGTGAGACCACCGCACAGCACGACCTGCTCACCGAACAGATCAGTCTCCGTCTCTTCCTCGAAGGTGGTGTCGAGCACACCGGCGCGCGTCGCTCCGATGGCCTTCGCGTAGGCGAGCGCGGTCTCCTTGGCCTTGCCCGTCTCGTCCGCGCCCACGGCGACGAGCGAGGGCACGCCGCCCCCCTCCTCGAAGGTGCGGCGGACGAGGTGCCCCGGGCCCTTCGGGGCGATCATCCACACGTCGACGCCCTTCGGCGGCCGGATCTGGCCAAAGTGGATGTTGAACCCGTGCGCGAACGCGAGGGAGTCGCGATCGTCGAGGTTCGGCTCGATGTCCTCGCGGTAGACGCGTGCCTGCTCGGTGTCGGGGAGCAGCACCATGATCACGTCCGCTTCCTTGACGGCCTCGGCCGTCGGGAGGACACGCAGACCGGCGGCCTCGGCCTTCGCCCACGACGACGATCCGTCGCGCAAGCCCACGCGCACGTCCACGCCCGAGTCCTGGAGGTTCAGCGCGTGCGCGTGGCCCTGCGAGCCGTAGCCCAGGACGGCGACCCGCCGACCCTCGAGCAGCGCGAGATCGGCGTCGGTGTCGTAGTAGATGGTCGCAGGCATCGAACCTCTCCTCGTCGAACGCCGGGACCAGGCTACGCGGGCCGCGTCTTGACCGCCCGCAGCCGAGCCGCGCGGCGGGCGAGCTTCGGCAGCGCGATGCGGCCCGTGCGCTGGAGCTCGACGATGCCGAACGGCTGGAGCAGGTCGCTCATCGCGTCGAGCTTGTCGGGGCGGCCCGCGACCAGGATCGTGAGCGCGTCGTAGCCGACGTCCTCGATGCGCGCCTCGAAGATCGCCGCCAGCTCGGTGATCTGCGAGCGCGCCTCGGACGTCGCCTTCACGGTGACGAGCATCAGCTCTCGCTCGACCGCCTCGGCCGGCGCCAGCTCGACGATCTTGATCACCGGCACGAGCTTGTTGAGCTGCTTCGTGACCTGCTCGAGCGAGGTCGACTCGGCGTCGACCACGATCGTCATCCGGCTGTAGCGCTCGTCCTCGGTCGGGCTCACGGCGAGCGACACGATGTTGAAGCCGCGGCGCGCGAAGAGCCCGGCGATGCGCGTGAGCACGCCGAACTTGTTCTCGACCAGCACCGAGAGGATGTGGTGCTGTGGTTCGCCGTTCATGGTCGACTCCGCTCCGGCGTCCCGACCGTCCGGCCACGCCTCCGCTGCGTCTCGCCGTTCATCGCGGGTCACCTCTCTCCGTAGGTGTCGTGCGCGGGGTCGAGGATGATCTCGTCGTTCGAGTGCCCGGCGGGCACCATCGGATAGACCTTCTCCCGGTAGTCGGTGCGGAAGTCGATGACGACCGGCCGGTCGTCGATCTCGTTCGCCTTGTCGATCGCGGGCTCGACCTCTTCGGGTGCATCGACGCGGATGCCGACGCAGCCCATCGCCTCGGCCCACTTCACGTAGTCGGGCAGGTCGGGCGACAGGTACACCTCGCTGTAGCGCTCCTCGTAGAACAGTTCCTGCCACTGGCGCACCATCCCGAGGTACGCGTTGTTGAGGATGGCCACCTTGATCGGCACCCGCTCGGCGCTCGCCGTCACGAGCTCCTGCGCCGTCATCTGGAAGCACCCGTCGCCGTCGACGGCCCACACGGTGCGCTCCGGCTTGCCCACCTTCGCGCCGATCGCCGCGGGCACGGCGAAGCCCATCGTCCCGAGGCCACCCGAGTTGACCCAGGTGTAGGGGTGGTTGAACTTCCAGCGCTGGCTCGTCCACATCTGGTGCTGGCCGACGCCCGCGACGACGATCGTGTCGTCGGGCGAGCGGTCGCGGAGGACGTCGATGCAGAGCTGCGGCTTCAGCGGCCCGCCCTCCTCCTGCTGGTAGACGAGCGGGTACCGCTCCTTCCAGTCCTGGAGCTGCGCGTGCCAGGCGTCGAGCGACGGCCACGCGTCCTCTCCAGGGGCGCGCTTGGCGCGGTCGGCCGCGACGGTCTTCACCATCTCCTCGATGACGAGCCGGCAGTCGCCGACGATCGGCACGTCGGGGCGGCGGACCTTGCCGAGCTCCGCCGGGTCGATGTCGACGTGGATCACCTTCGCACCCGGGGCGAAGGTGTCCACCTTCCCCGTGACGCGGTCGTCGAAGCGCGAGCCGAGGGCGACGAGCAGGTCGGACTGCTGCATCGCCGTGACGGCCGTGTAGTTGCCGTGCATGCCCGGCATGCCGAGGCAGAGCTCGTGGTCGTCGGGAAACGCGCCGCGGGCCATCAGCGTCGTGACGACCGGGAAGCCGGTCAGCTCGGCGAGCTCCCGCAGCGTCTCGGCCGCGCGGGCCTTGAGGATGCCGCCACCGGCGTAGATCACGGGCCGTCGCGCCGTGGCCATGAGCCGCGCCGCGTCCTTGATCTGCTTGGCGTGGCCCTTCGTCGTGGGCTTGTAACCCGGCAAGTCGATGCTGTCGGGCCAGTGCCACTCCATGTGCTGGTTCGCGATGTCCTTCGGCACGTCCACGAGCACGGGCCCGGGTCTCCCGGTCGTGGCGACATGGAAGGCCTCCTGCACGATGCGCGGGATGTCCTGCGCATCGGTCACGAGCCAGTTGTGCTTCGTCACTGGCATCGTGATGCCGACCGTGTCGCACTCCTGGAACGCGTCGCTCCCGATCACCGAGTACGCCACCTGCCCGGTGATGACGACGATCGGGATCGAGTCCATGTACGCGTCGCAGAGCGGGGTGACGATGTTCGTCGCCGCCGGTCCGCTCGTCACCATGGCGACGCCCGGGCGACCCGTGGCGTGCGCGTAGCCCTCCGCCATGTGCCCGGCACCCTGCTCGTGGCGCACGAGGATGTGGCGGATCGACGAGTCGATCAGGGGGTCGTAGACGGGCAGGATCGCGCCACCCGGGAGGCCGAACATGACCTCCGTCCCCTCCATCTCGAGGCTCTTGATCAGGGCCTGGGCGCCGGTCAGCTTCATCGTCGCTTCCTCACGTCATCTGGTTCGGTCCGGGATATGAAACGCCCCTCGCCGGGGCGAGGGGCGGGAGCGCCCGCGAGCGGTGAGGCGGCGTGCGCTACGTGATGACTACGAGCACGTGTGCGTGGTGCTGCATCCACGTCATTCTTGCCGCCCGCACCCTTGCGGCGCAAGCGATTCGGCCCGCCGACCCTCAAGGGCGGCCGTCCGTCCGCCGACAACCTCGACGGGAGAAGGCCGGGAGACACGCATGGGTGAAGACGTCACCGTCCGCGTCACCGACGCCGACCGGGCCGCGGCTCGGGAGGGCGTCCGCCGGACGTCGCGCGGGACGACCATCGGCGGGATCGGCTTCGTGCTCCTCGCGACGTTCGCCGGCGTCGTGCTCGCCCAGGAGCTCCTCCCCGCGCTCACCGGGGTGTGGCGCGCGATCGCGAGCGCCGCGGCCGCGGGCGCGCTCGCGATGCCGCTGCTGCTCGGCGTCTCCGGCATGGCGAAGCGCCGCGCGATCGAGTCGGGGAGCGAGCAGACCGCCCAGGAGCGCATCATGCGGGCGGAAGCGCGGCGGCGGGAGTTCGAGAGCCGTCTCTCGCGCGCACTCGAGATGAGCGACGACGAGGAGGCAGCCTTCGACGTCGTCGGCCGCGCGATGCGCGCGGCCATCCCCGACACACCGGTCGAGCTGCTGCTCGCCGACAACAGCCACGCCCACCTCGAGCGGGTGGTGCTCGCGGGCGAGGAGGCGCCGGGCTGCCCGGTCGACTCCCCCGACGGCTGCGTCGCGTGCCGCCGGGCCCAGACCCAGGTGTTCGCCGACAGCGAGGACCTCGACTCCTGCCCGATGCTGCGCGGACGCGAGCGCGGCCGCTGCTCGGGTGTCTGCGTGCCCGTGTCGATCATGGGTCGCACCGTCGGCGTCGTGCACGCGACCGGCCCGGTGAACGAGCCCCTCGAGGACGAGGCCGTCCAGGGGGCCCAGACGCTCGCCAACCAGGCCGGCAACCGGCTCGGCATGCTGCGCGTCATGGCCGAGACCCAGCTCCAGGCGTCGACCGACGGTCTCACCGGCCTGGTGAACCGCCGGAGCCTGGAGAACCGCATGCGCCGGCTCCGCGCCGACGGCATGGCGTTCGCGTTCGTCATGGCGGACCTCGACCACTTCAAGGTGCTGAACGACACCTACGGGCACGAAGCGGGCGACCGGGCCCTGCGCATCTTCTCGGAGACGCTGCGCTTCGAGCTGCGCGCCGACGACACGGCATGCCGCTACGGCGGCGAGGAGTTCGCGGTCGTGCTCCCGGGCGTCGACCTGCACGAAGCCGTCGACGTCTCGGAGCGGATCCGGCAGGCACTGGCGACGACGAGCGGGCGCGGCGACGTCCCGGTGTTCACGGCGAGCTTCGGCATCGCCCACTCCACCGACGCCGGCGACCTCGACGACCTCGTGGGGCGCGCCGACCGGGCGATGTTCGCCGCGAAGACGGCCGGCCGCGACCGCATCTGCCTCGACGGGCACTCCACCCCGGTCGTCGCCGGGCTCAGCGCACTCGCCTGAGCGCCCCGCCTCGCTCCCGAAGTCGCCGTCAAGCGGCGCGGGAAGGGTGTCGATAGAACTACCCAGCGGGCCTGATCCCCATCGCGGCCCGCGAGCCTGGGGAGGCTGGGCATGGGCGAGATCGAGCGGAGCGTCAGCGAGGAGGAGCTCGCCGAGGCGCGGGAACTCACCCGGCGCGGCGTGCGCGGGGTCATCCCGGGGCTCGTCGTCGTCATCGGCCTCGCGTCGATGGGGGGCGGCGCGCTGGTGGCGGCGCTCTTCGGCAAGGCCGGCATCCTCGAGACCGCGATCGCGTGCGGCATCGCCGGGACGATCGTCGGGCTGCCGCTCGTCCTCTTGATCGTCATGTTCACGGTCAAGCGCGGCCGTCAGATGAGCATCGAGACGATCGTCCGCGAACGCGTGCTCCAAGGCGAAGCGCGCACCCGCGAGTTCCAGACCCGGCTCGCCCGCGCGCTCGAGATGGCCGAGGACGAGCCGGCCGCCTACGACGTGATCGGGCGCGCCATGCACGTCGTCGACCCCGCCGCACCGATCGAGCTGCTGCTGGCCGACAACAGCCACGCGCACGTCGAGCAGGCGGTCTCCTCGTCGGACTTCGTCGGCTGCGCCGTCGACTCACCGGACCGGTGCGTCGCCGCCCGCCGCGCGCAGACCCAGGTGTTCCTCGACAGTGAGGACCTCGACTCCTGCCCGATGCTGCGCGGACGGGAGCGCGGGCGCTGCTCGGGCGTCTGCGTGCCCGTGTCGATCATGGGCCGCACCGTCGGCGTCGTGCACGCCACCGGGCCGGTCGGCGAGCCCCTCGACGACGACGCCGTGCACGCGCTCCAGACGCTCGCGAACCAGGCCGGCAACCGGGTCGGCATGCTGCGCGTGATGGCCGAGACCCAGCTGCAGGCGTCGACCGACGG
Source organism: Acidimicrobiia bacterium (assembly GCA_036559825.1). Classification (GTDB taxonomy): domain Bacteria; phylum Actinomycetota; class Acidimicrobiia; order IMCC26256; family PALSA-555; genus DATBSK01. The sequence goes on from DATBSK010000194.1 coordinate 9,737, forward strand.
ACTCACCGGGCTCGTCAACCGTCGCAGCCTCGAGAACCGGATGCGTCAGCTGCGGGCGGAGGGCATCGACTTCACGCTCGTGATGGCCGATCTCGACCTCTTCAAGACGCTGAACGACACGCACGGTCACGAAGCCGGCGACCGTGCGTTGCGGGTCTTCTCGGAGACGGTCCGCGAGCAGCTGCGCGCCGACGACCTCGCCTGCCGCTACGGGGGCGAGGAGTTCGCGCTCGTGCTCCCGGCCGCCGACCTCTATGAGGCCGTCGAGGCCGTCGAGCGCATCCGCGAGACCCTCGCCGACATCACCGGCCGCGGCGACGCGCCCGGCTTCACGGCGAGCTTCGGGATCGCGCAGGCGAGCGACGCCGACGGATCCGACGACCTCGTCCAGCGCGCCGACCGGGCGCTGTTCCAGGCGAAGGAGGCGGGGCGCGACCGCATCTGCCTCGATGGGCACGCGACGCCCGTCGCGACCACCCTCGCCGCGCTCGGCTGAGTCACGCGAGCCGGCATCCCTACAGCGCCGCTGAGTACGTGCCGACGTGTCTGTCATGGCTGAGGCTGGGAACCTGAGCCGCGAGAGGCTCGCGTCGGCACCGGTGGTGACCGACGAGGATCGCGCTGCGGCGAGCGCCTTCGTCCGCGCGATCATCCAGCGCGCGTTCGTCGCCGTCATCGGGCTCGCGACCCTCGGAGCCGTCGTCGCGACCTTGATCGTCGACCCGGCGCTCGGCGACGCGCCGGCGTGGCAGAAGGCGCTCGCGGAGGGCGCGGTCATCCTCCTCGTGCTCCCCGTCGTGATCCGGCTGACCGTGATCCCACGCGTGGCTCGCAAGGGGATGACGATTCGTAGCGAGACCATCGCTCGCGAGCGCATGCTCCGCGCCGATTCGACCCGCCGCGACCTCGATGCGCGGCTCGGCCGCGCGTTCGAGCTCGCGGAGTCCGAGCGCGA
>DATBSK010000195.1:0-5646 GCA_036559825.1 Acidimicrobiia bacterium
TCGCGCGGGCGGCGGCGAAGATGATCGAGCGCCAACTCACGCACCTCACCGTGCCTCGCCGCTACGGGGCAGTCGGAGCGATGTACCCGCTCCTCGGCCGGCCCATGCGCTGGGGCATGCGCCGCTACGAGGCTCGCGCCAAGGCGAAGCGCGATCGCCCACCTACAACGTCATGAAGCGGCCGCCGTCGACCGCGAGGGTCTGGCCGGTGACGAACGCGGCGGCGTCGGAGCACAGGAACTCGAGCGCGCCACACAGGTCCTCCGGCGTCGCCAGGCGGCCGAGGGCCGCCGAGCCTGCGCTCATTCGGATCGCGTCGTCGGAGGCGACCTCGTGGGTCGCGGGCGTGTCGGTGAGCCCGGGTGCGATCGCGTTCACGCGGATGCCGTAGGGCCCGAGCTCGCGCGCCAGCACCTTCGTGAGCGGGATCGCCGCGGCCTTCGTCGTGACGTAGTGGGCCATCCCGGGTGGCGCGACCCAGATCGACCCCGACGTCTGGTTGACGATGCACCCCGCCTGCTGCCGCTTCATGTGCGGGATCACGGCACGGCACATGAAGTACATCCCGTTCACGTTCACGTCGACGACCCGGCGCCACACCTCGATCGGGATCTCCTCGGCCGGCGTCGTCCGGATGTCGCGGTAGATCGCCGCGTTGTTCACCAGGATGTCGATGCGACCGTGCCGCTCGACGACCTCCGCCGTGACGGCGACGCACTCGTCGGGATCGGCGATGTCGAGCTGGGCCGGCTCGGCGCTGGCGCCGATCGCGCCGGCCGTCCTCTTCGCGCCGTCGCCGTCGATGTCGGCCACGACGACGGTCGCACCGGCACGAGCCAGGTGCTCGGAGTAGGCGGCGCCGATGCCCTGCGCGGCACCCGTGACGATCGCGACCTTCCCCTTCATCGCGCGTACTCACGCCGCAGGCGCATGCTGCGCTCGAGGTGCTCGCGCAGCCTGCGTTCGGCGCCGTCGGCGTCGCGAGCTGCGATGCACCGCAAAACCGCCTCGTGCTCCGCGATGCTGCGGTCGCGCTCGTGCTCCTCGACCGGCACGCGCAAGCCGCCCGTCAGCACGATGTCGTGGAGCGACTCGGACAGCACCCGCACGACAGGGTTGTGCGCGGCCGCGGCGATCAGCCAGTGGAAGTGGAGGTTCTCCGTGAACCACTCCTCGTGCGACGTGCGGACCGCGTCCTCGCGCTGACGCTCGATGCTCGCCGAGATCCGTTCGAGGTCCTCGGCCGTCGCCCGTTCGGCCGCCAGCCGCGCCGCAAGGGGATCGACGACGAACCGGACCTCCATGAGCTGCTCTATCGTCGTGCCCTCGAACCGCAGGAGCGACTCGAGCGAGCGGGTGATGGCGACGCTGTCGGGCGCCTGCACGATCGCGCCGCCCCCGGGGCCGCGACGCAACCGCACGAGACCGTCGGCCTCGAGCACGTTCAGCGCCTCGCGCACGGTCGGCCGGCTCACGCCGTACTCGTCGACGAGCGCCTCGGTCGCGGGCAGCAGTGCGTCGGGCGCGAACTCGCCGTCGAGGATGCGCTCACGCAGGGACTCGGCGACGAGCCGCGGTGCCTTCGTGACCGCCACCCGTGGGCGGGCGCGCGCCGCCGGTGCGGCCGTCATCGCGCGTCGAGCCCGAGGAGCGCGATCGCGTTGCCGCGCACGATCTTGTGCACCGTCTCGTCGTCGAGCTCGGCGAACATCTCCTCGGCGAGCTTCTTCGTGTGCGGCCAGGTGCTGTCGGCGTGTGGGTAGTCGGTCTCGAAGGTGACGTTGTCGACGCCCACACGCTGCAGCGACTCGACGCCATGGCGGTCGCAGAAGAAGCAGCCGTAGACCTGCCGGTAGTAGTAGGTCGACGGGAGCTCCGGCACCGCGGTCGTCTCGAACGACCAGCCGCGGTGCGTGTGCCACACGTCGTCGGCGCGCTCGAGGAAGAACGGGATCCAACCGATCTGGCCCTCGGAGTACACGATGCGCAGTCGCGGGTGTCGCTCGAGCACGCCCGAGAAGATGAAGTCCGCGAGCGACCCGCACGAGTTGCCGAAGCCGATGGTGACGGCGACGGCGTCGGGCGCGTCGTCGGAGGTGCGCGGCATCTTCGTCCCCGATCCGATGTGCAGGCACAGCACCGTGCCGGTGTCCTCGCAGGCCGAGAAGAAGCGCTCCCAATAGCCGCTGTGCACGCTCGGCAGCCCGAGGAACGCGGGGATCTCGCTGAACGCGACGGCGCGCACGCCCCGCGCCGCGTTGCGGTGCACCTCCTCGGTCGCGAGGTCCGCGTCCCAGAGCGGCACGAGGCAGAGCGGCAGCAGCCGGCCAGCGGATGACCCGCACCACTCGTCGACCATCCAATCGTTGTACGCGCGCACGCACAGCAGCGCGAGCTCCTTGTCGCTCGCCTCGGCGAACGTCTGCCCGCAGAAGCGCGGGAAGTTCGGGAAGCACAGCGACGCCTCGACCCAGTTCGCGTCCATGTCGTCGAGGCGGGGCGCGACCTGCCAGCATCCCGGTCGGATCTCGTCGTAGGTCACCCCGCCGAGGGTCACCGCGTCGTCGGGAAAGCCGACCGCGGTCGACAGCCGCTTCACCGACATGAACCGGTCCTCGTACCGCCAGTAGGAGACGAGGCGCCCGTCGCTGCCGGGCTGCTCGCGGAAGCGCCCGCCCTCGAGCACGACCTCGCCCTCGGGGAGCTGCTCGACCCGGGGCCCGATCTCCCGGGCGCCGGACGGGAGGCGGGACGTCCAGACGTCGGGAGGCTCGATCACGTGGTCGTCGAGGCTGATGATGCGGGGGAGCTCGCGGCCCTGGCTCGCCATCGCGCAAAGACTATATGATCTGATCAATGGGTGCACTGCTCGGCCTGGGCCTCTCGCACTTCCCGCCGCTCGCCTTCCCCGACGAGGCGATGGCCGCGGCGCTGCGGTTCACCCTCGAGGACCCCGACCTCCCTGAGCACCTGCGACAGCCGGACGGCTGGCCCGAGGAGATGCGGAGCGAGTGGGGCGGTGACGAGGGCCTCGAGGCCGCGGCCGCGCACCGCGCCGCGCTGATCGCGGGGTGCGAGCGGATCCGTGACGCGATCGAGGACTTCGCGCCCGACGCGCTCGTGATCCTCGGTGACGACCAGTACGAGAACTTCCACGAAGACGTCATCCCCGCGTTCACGGTGCTCGCCTACGACGACCGTGAGGCGAAGCCCTGGAGCCCGGAGCAGTCGACGCGGGGTGTGCTCCCGCCGGACAACGTCTGGAGCGAGCCGCCGGACACGTCCTTCCTCGTGCGTGGCAGGCCCGACATCGGTCGCGAGCTCGTGACCGCGCTGCTCGCCGACGACATCGACGTCGCGTACGCCTACGAGCCGCTCCACCACCCCGGTATCCCGCACGCGTTCATGAACACCGTGCTGTTCCTCGACTATTACCGCAAGGGCTTCGAGCACCCGGTCGTGCCCATCGCGCTCAACTGCTACGGGCGCCGGGTGATCAGCCGCAAGGGCACCATCAGCCGGTTCGCCGACGACACGCCGCTCGATCCGCCCTCGCCTCGGCCCGAGCGCGTGATGATGCTCGGCGCGGCGCTCGCGCGCGCCGCAGTCGCCGGCTCGTGGCGGCTCGCGCTCGTCGCCTCGTCGAGCTGGTCGCACGCGTTCCTGTGCGATCACACGGCGCGACTGCACCCCGACACGCCCGCCGACGAGCGCCTGTACCGCGCCCTCGTCGCTCGCGACTGGGCCACATGGCGCGCGACGACGCTCGACGACGTCGAGCACGCGGGCCAGCAGGAGCTGCTCAACTGGTTCGCGTTGGCTGGCGCCATGGAGCAGGTGGACGCGCCCCTGGTGTGGAGCGAGCTCGTCGAGACCGCCATCTTCAACTCGAACAAGGTCTTCGCGATCTTCGGAGCCGTGGAGAGCGGTCGCCCGTGATCGACGTCCACACCCACGTCGTGCCGCCGGAGCTGCCGTTCGGCACGTTCCCGGGCGACCACTGGCCCCGTGTCGAGGTCGACGGCGAGACCGGGCAGGTGTTCGTCGGCGACGCGCACTTCCGCACGGTGCGGTCGGTGTCGTGGGACCTCGACCGCAGGGCCGAGGACATGGAGGGCCACGGAGTCGAGCGCCAGGTGCTCTCGCCGATGCCCGAGCTGTTCTGCTACTGGGCCGATGGCGACTCGGCGAGCGACTACTGCGCGGCGATGAACGACTGGCTCGCAGCGCGGGTGCGTGGCGGCGGCGGGCGCTTCGACGCGTTCGGGATCGTGCCGATGCAGGAGCCGGATCGCGCCGCCGCCATGCTCGCCGACGTCGCGGCTGCGGGGCTGCGGGGGGTCGAGATCGGGTCGAACATCGAGGGCGTCCCGCTCCACGACACCAGGTACGCGGACGTCTTCGCCGAGGCCGAGCGCCTGGGGCTCGTGGTGTTCGTGCACGCGTTCCACCCGCATCTCTTCGAGGCGTTCTCCAGCCCGCCGGCCGCGAGCGGCGTCACCTTCCCGAACGAGATCGGCCTCGCGACGGGTGGCCTGGTGGCCGAGGGTGTGCTCCTGCGCCAGCCGAACCTGCGCGTGTGCGCGAGCCACGGCGCGGGCTCACTGGGTCTGCTGCTCCCGCGGCTCGACCGGATGTGGGAGTTCGATCCCGGGTTCGCGGAGCGGCTGCCCGAGCGCCCGAGCCAGCTTGCCCGGCGCCTGTTCGTCGACCTGCTCGTCTTCGCGCCGCACGCGCTCGTGTACGTGCTCGCGGTGCTCGGTCACGACCGGGTCGTCGTCGGCTCCGACTACCCGTTCATGCCCGATCGACCCGGCGCGGTGCTCGAGGAGATGGCCGCGCTCTCGCAGGACGACCTCGAGCGCATCTGCACACGCAACGCGCTCGCGTTGCTCGGTGAAGACCACCAGGAGGATGGACCATGAGCACGGTGATCGACGGCGACGGCCACATCTTCGAGTGGGAGCGCACGTTCGCGGACGAGTACCTCGATGCCGCGTTCCGGCACCGGCGTCCCACGATCGTCGACGGCCCGCAGCAGCTCCACTGGCTCATCGACAACATGGCCTATCCCGGTCTCTACGGCGCCGACCGCTTCGGCTTCGAGGGCTCGCCGGTCAGCCGCGGCAAGGTCCGCCGCGACACGATCGTGCCGAAGAAGGAGTCGCTCGAGGTGCTCGAGATCCGCGATCCGGCCGAGCGTCTCGCGCTGCACAAGGCCGAGGGCATCGACCTGGCGGTGATCTACCCGACGTTGTTCCTCATCCGCCCGCTCAGTCGCGACCGGGCGTTCGAGGCCGCGCTGTGCCGTTCGTACAACAGCTGGATGAGCGACGTGTGCAAGGCGTCGGACGGCACCTTGCTGTTCGTCGCCGTCGTCGACCTCGAGGACCCTGACGCGGCCGCAGCAGAGATCGCGCGCGCGAAGGGGCTCGGCGCGGTCGGCGTGATGGCACCCGGGATGATGGGCAAGGAGGCAATCACCGCACCGCGCTTCGAGCCGTTCTGGACCGCCGCGGCGGAGCACGACCTGGGCGTCGGCGTCCACGTCGCGTACTGCACGCCGCTCGACACGTTCACGTTCGTGTTCTCGGTGCTGATAGGATGCGAGCAGGTCGCGGCATCGGGCGTCCTCGACCGTCACCC
>DATBSK010000196.1:0-6497 GCA_036559825.1 Acidimicrobiia bacterium
CGCCCGTCGTCGAGGAGCACGACGCGGTCCGCGAGCGCGATCGTCGCGGCGCGGTGGGCAATGATCAACGTGGTCCGGCCGTGCATCACCTCGCGGAGGGCCGCCCGGATCTCGTGCTCCTTCGTCGGATCGACCGACGACGTCGCGTCGTCGAGGATGAGCACGCGCGGATCGGCGAGCACCGCGCGCGCGATCGCGATGCGCTGGCGCTGACCACCCGAGAGCGAATAGCCGTGCTCGCCGATGACCGTGTCGTAGCCGTCCGGGAGCGCAGCCACGAACTCCGCCGCGCCCGCCCGGTCGGCGGCGCGGTGCACGCGCTCCAGGTCGGCCTCCGGCTCGGCGAAGGCGATGTTCTCGGCCACCGTGTCGGTGAAGAGGAAGGTGTCCTCGAACACGATGCCGACGTTGCGGCGCAGCTCGCGCACCCTCAGATCGCGGACGTCGACGCCGTCGACGCGGACCCGGCCGTCGCCGACGTCGTAGAAGCGCGAGATCAGCCGGGCGAGCGTCGTCTTGCCACCGCCGGTCGTGCCGACGACAGCGACCGCCTCCCCACCGTGCACGACGAGGTCGAGGTGGTCGAGCACGAGGGGGCCCTTGCCGTACCGGAACGTCACGTCGTCGAAGCGCAGCTCGCCGGTCCCGCCGGCCGGCAGCGCGACCGGGTTCGGCGGGTCGACGACGGCGGGGTCCGTGTCGAGGATCTGGTGGATGCGCCCGGCCGACGCCGACGCGCGGCTCGCCTGCGCGACGAGCATCCCCGTCATCCGCAGCGGCCAGATGAGCATGAGGATGTAGGAGTTGAAGGCGACGAGGTCGCCGATCTGGAGGTCGCCGTCGATCACGAGGTGCCCGCCGTACCAGAGGATCGCGACCAGCGCGAGGGCGGGGAGGAAGTCGATGAGCGGCATGAAGCCGGCCCGCAGCCGGGCGGCCTTCAGCGCCTGGTCGAGCACCGCGTCCGCCTCGGCCTCCAGGCGCTGCGCCTGCAGCCGCTCGGAGCCGAAGCCCTTGACGACCCGGACGCCGGCGATGCTCTCCTCGACCACGCCCGAGAGGTCGCCGAGCTCCTCCTGGAGGCTCAGCGCGACGGGCGCGATGCGATGCGAGAAGCGCGTCGCCGCGATGTTGAGCAAGGGCAGCGCGCCGAGCGCCAGGAACGCCAGCGTGACGCTCTTGATCATCATGACGACGATGACGGCGACGACGATGAACAGCGACGCCGCGAACAGCGGGAGCAGGACGACGACCTGGTTCACCTGCTGGATGTCGGTGTTCGCGCGCGCCATGAGCTGGCCGGTCTGGGCGCGATCGTGGAACGCGAAGTGCAGCCGCTGGAGGTGCGCGAACAGCCGCTCGCGCAGATCGGTCTCGACGCGGTACGAGATCCGGAACGCCGCGTAGCGACGTCCGCCCGTCCCGATCGCCTGCAGCACGCCCACGAGGACGATGAGCACGGCGTAGAGGACGATCGCGCCCGAGTCGCCGGGCAGGATCCCCTGGTCGATCGCGGCGGCCGCGAGCAGCGGGATCGTGATCTTCGCGCCGGTCCAGAGGACGCCTGCGAGCACGCCCGAGGCGACCCACCGCCGCTGGCTGCGGAGCGCTCCGCGGATGAGCCGCCAACCGGCTCGTCGCAGCTCGCGCTCCCGATCCAACGTCTCTCCCGTCCGTCCCCTGCCGGGCACGGTGCCGGGGCTCGGGGCGCCTCGCCAGGCTACCGGCGCTCTGACAGACCGTCAGGTTGCGTGCGCAGCCGACCCGCGAGCCCGACCTCGAAGGCAGGCACCGCGACGAGACCCGATGCGAGCGCGGCGACGCGGATGACGTCGTCGTTCGGATCGAAGGCGATCATGCGGCCGAGCCACATGATGACGAGGAGCACACCGGCGGCGAAACCCGCGATGGTCGTCCAGCTCGGCAAGGCAGCGGCGCTGCGCGCGAGCCAGGCGAAGAGCAGGATCGCGAGTCCGACGAGCGCGAAGGTCGCGAAGCCCCGCGGATCGATCTCGCTCGCGAAGCTCGGGTTGCGGTGCTGGGGCTTCGCGAGATCGGCGAGGTCGTACGCGCCGTGGATCACGGACGCCAGTGCAGCGACGATCCCGATGCCGGCCGCGACACGCGCGAGGTCGGGCTCACGATCGCGGACGAGCGCCTGCAGCGCGACGAAGACGACGACGAGCAGCAGGCCGACCACGATGCGGGTGATCGTGCTCGTCCAGAGCGCCCAGCGGTACGACTCGCGCACGTAGAGAGCGAACGTGATCGTGAAGACGACGCTGCCGGCCGCGGCGAGGAGCGCCACGGGAGCAGCGATGCGCCGGAACGTGTCCGTCATGCCCCGTCCTTCGCCATGCCCGGCCGCGCCGGATCACCCCTATGTTGCGTCCCTCGCCAACTCCGCGACCATCTCGGCGAGGGCGTCGGCACCGGCCTCGGTCGACGCGTCGTCGACGAAGGCGGCGACCCGCGCGCCGCGTGCCTCTAGCGCGGCCACGGTCGCGGCGACGCGCGCACCGTCCTCGCCGACGACGACCACCGCGCGGCCCGCGAGCCGGTCGTCGGGAGGCACGCGATGCCGCTCACTCGGGCGCGATGCGCCCGTACTGGCCGCGGAAGAAGATGAGCGGCCCGGCGTCGTGCTGCATCCCCAGGTCGAGGACGCGGCCCACGACGATGATGTGGTCGCCGCCGTCGTACTCGGCCCAGAACTCGCAGTCGAGATACGCGAGCGTCTCGTGCAGCACCGGCGACCCGCCGATCCCCTCGTGCCAGTCCGCCTGCCCGAACCGGTCCGCACCCTTCACGGCGAACAGCTTCGAGAGCTCCTCCTGGTGCTCGCCGAGGATGTTCACGGCGAACTTGCGGGCGCGCTCGATGCGCGGCCAGGTCGTCGACGTCCGTCCGACGCAGAACAGCACGAGCGGCGGGTCGAGCGACACCGAGGTGAACGAGTTGGCGGCGACGCCGACGGGCTCGCCCTCGTCCATCGCGGTGATGATCGTGACGCCGGTCGCGAACTGCCCCAGCACATTGCGGAACTCGCCGGCGTCCGGTCGGTAGACGTCCTCGGTGGCGTCCTCGGGGCGCTCGCTCACCGAGACCGCTCTCGGCTCACCTCGCCGAGAGGTCCATGCGCATGCCCTCGTGCGCGGCGACCACCTCGGGTCCGTTCGTCTCCGCCGCGAGGTCGCGTGCGTAGTCGAGGATCTCGTCGACCGCGGCGTCCCCGTGCGACGGGCAGTGGTGGAACAGGACGAGCGTCTTGACGCCCGACTCACGGGCGACGTGCACCGCGTAGTCGATCGTCGAGTGCCCGAAGTGCCGCTTCGTCTCGTACTCGTGGGCGGTGTGCTGCGCGTCGTGGATGAGCACGTCGACGCCGTCGCACAGCTCGAGCACGGCGTCGGGGACGTACTCGTCGGCGTCGTCGGGCACGCAGCCCGGTCCGTGGTCGGAGATGTAGGTGGCGGAGCGTCCCTCGAGGTCGACTCGGTAGCCCAGCGTCGGGTCGGTGTGCCGAACCCAGCGCGACCGCACCTTGGCGCCGTTGACCGCGAAGTCGTCGCGATCGGTGTCGAGGAACGTCACGGTCCCACCGAGCTGCGCGGGTGTGATCGGGAAGTACGGCGGCCGCATCACGCCGGCGAACACCTCGCCGAGCGGTCCTTCCTCCTGGCGCGGGCCGTGGATGTCGATGACCGCGTCGGGGCGGAACACCGGGGTGAAGAACGGCAGCCCCTGGATGTGATCCCAGTGCAGGTGCGTGAGCAGGACCGTGGCGCGGTACGGGCTGACGAGTCGGTTCGCGAGCAGCTCGCCCTGGAAGCGCTCGGTCACGACGTCGCCGTACTCGCGCACGCCGGTGCCGAGGTCGAAGATCATCGGCTGGTGCCCCTCGGACTCCAGCGCGACGCACGACGTGTTGCCGCCGTAGCGCTGGTACCGCGCCCCGTCGCAGGGTGTCGATCCCCGCACGCCGTAGAAGGTCAGGTGCATCCCCCCAGACACGGTCGGGAAGGATACCCGGGAGCGCTGTTCACCGAACGTCCCCCGCGTGCTCAGGTCAGGACGCGCCGGCGGAAGCCCATGACGCCGAGGTACGTGAAGGCCGCGGTGAAGCCCAGGAGCGCGCCGTAGATCGCCCACAGGCTCATGTGGTCGGCGGGTGTGAGGGCAGCCCGGAAGCCTTCGCTCACGTACACGAGCGGGTTGAGGAGCACGGCGATCTGCAGCCACCGGATCGGCTCGAGCGCCGCCCAGGAGTAGTAGATGCAACCCAGGAACGTGATCGGGATCACGATCACGCCGAAGAGGATGGGGACGGTGCGCGGCTCGAACCGCGTGCCGAAGGTGAGGCCGAGCGCACCCGCCATGAAGCACGTGAGCGGCATCAGCGTGATGAGGGCGGGCCAGTCGATCTCGAGGTTGACGGGTGTCGCGGGCACCACGGCCGCGATCGGGAACACCACGAGCGCGGAGAAGAACGAGATGATCGCGCCGGACGTGATCTTCTCGACCGCCACGAGGTCGATCGGGAGCGGCGCCTGCACCCGGTCCTCGATCTCGCGCGTGTAGCCGAACTCCTGCACCATCGGCAGCGCGACCGACTGGATGCCCTGGAAGATGATCACGAGGCCGACGACACCGGCCGCGAGCAGCGTCGAGAACGAGCCGGTCGCGTCGCCGACGCGGCCACCCACGCCCTGCCCGATCTTCGGGAACACGTAGGTGAACACGAACATGAGGAGCAGGGGCTGGAGCAGCGTGCGGGGCACGACCTCACGGAGGTTCTTGCGCGTGACGGTGAGGTCACGCGCCAGCAGCGCGCCGAACGCGACCACCGAGGCCGCCCGCGGGCCGCGGTCCGGGACGAGGTCGACGGCCGACTCGAGCTGAGGACGAACGGTGGTCGTGGTCATTCGCGGAGGTCCCTCCCGGTCAGGTCGATGAAGACGGTTTCCAGCGTGGGCTCGCTGACCGACAGGTCGGTGACCGTGTAGCCCCCGCGCTCGGCCGCGGACACGAGCGCGGGCACGACACCCTCGGTTCCCTGCACCTTGAGGCGCACCGTGCCGTCGACGGCCTCGGCCCGCCCCACACCGTGCACGCTCTCGGCGAGCACCCGAGCCAGCGCGGCGAGATCACCCGTCGCCGACAGCGTCACGAACGTGTCCGCGCCGGTGGAGCGCTTCAGCGCGTCCGGGGTGTCGAGGGCGAGCAGCTTGCCGTGGTCGATGATGGCCAGCCGGTCGCAGAGCGTGTCCGCTTCCTCCATGTGGTGGGTCGTCATCAGGATCGTCTGACCCTCGCCGTGCAGCTCTCCGAGGATGTCCCACAGGGCGATGCGGCTCTGGGGGTCGAGCCCGGCCGTCGGCTCGTCGAGGAACAGGATGGCGGGGCGGTGCATGATCGCCCGGGCGACCATCAGCCGCTGCCCCATGCCGCCGGAGAGCGTGAGGACGGAGACCTTCGCCCGGTGCGCGAGCCGGAACTGCTCGAGCAGGCGATCGGCCTCGCGACGGGAGGTCCGGGCGCTCATGCCGAAGAACCGCCCGTGGAAGTAGAGGTTCTCCCACACGGAGAGCGAGCGGTCGAGCGTGTTCGTCTGCGGGACGACGCCGATGACCTGCTTCGCGACCACCGGGTGCGCGACGACGTCGACATCCCCCACGTACGCGTGACCCGACGTCGGGATCACGCGCGTGGTGAGCATCCCGCACGTCGTCGTCTTGCCGGCGCCGTTCGGGCCGAGCAGTCCGAAGATCTCGCCCCGGCACACCGAGAGGTCGAGGCTGTCGACCGCCAGCACCCCGCCGGGATAGACCTTCGTCAGGCGTTCGGTGCGGATGACCTCGTCCGTCGGCACGCTGTCCAAACTATTCGCCCGCCGCGCACGTGAGGCCCAGGGCTCAGGGCGTGGGCCCCTCACCTCGCACGCGCTCGACGTCCACGAGCGCCTCGCGGAGCTGGTCGATCCATTCACCCTCGTGCTGCCGCACGAGCCGCACGCACCAGGCGAGCGCATCGCTCCGACTCCGGGCGACACCGGCGTCGACGAGCGTGTCGAGCACGCGGCGTTCGCCCATCCGGAGCCGGGTCATCACCGGCACGCTCAGCTGCGTGAACGCCACGCTCGCGTCGCCACAGCGCGCCGCCCACGCGAGCTTGCGACCGAACCGGCGCTCGGCCTCGTCGGCGATCTTCATGCGCTGCGCGCGCGTCTCCTCGCGGAAGCCGTCGATGCGCGCCGCGCAGGCAATCGCACGGGCGCCCGGGTCGCCCGCCTCGGTGTCTTCGCCGCTCACCGCGGCGGGCTCCGGCAGCGTCCCGATCACGAGGATCTCGTCGCGGTCGACGACCACCTCCGGCGCCCCGGTGAACCAGCCGTCGGGCAGGCGGCCGGCGAACCACGGGGCGAGGTCCTGATCCTGCGGGGCTCGGCTTCCGGCACCTGGCATGTGATTACAGTATTACACCACTACGCCGAGGGC
>DATBSK010000197.1:0-8771 GCA_036559825.1 Acidimicrobiia bacterium
GCACCCTCCGCGTGCGCCGCGCGGGCAAGCTCGGCGGTGAGGCGCGTCTTGCCCACGCCCGGCTCGCCACTCACGAGAGAGACCGATCGGCCGTCGGTCTGCGCCGACTTCCACTGCTCTCTGAGGGCATCGCGCTCGGCATCACGTCCCGCGAACGGCAGCTCGCGCGCGACCGGCAGCAGCGGTGCGGGGAGCGGCGCGCGGTCGCCGACCGCCGGTTCCCACGGCACCTCGTACGTCGCGACGGGCTCCGCGAGGCCCTTGAGCTCGAGCTCGCCGACGAGCCGGAAGGAGTGCTCCGTCCGGCCCCGCGCCAGCCCGCGCACGAGGTCGTCGACGAGGATCTGCCCGCCGACGGCGCGGTCGCAGAGGCGTGACGCGGTGACGACGGGTGTGCCGTGGACGTCACCTTCCTCGAGGCTGACGTCGCCGGCGCTCAGGCCCACTCGCACCGCGAGGCGGCGCGCGTCATCGACGCGCCGGTTCGTGCGCTCGATGGCGCGTTGCATCGCGGTCGCGGCCGCGACTGCATCGGCGGCGGCGCCGAAGGTCGCGAGGATGCCGTCACCGAGGCTCTTCACCAACGTGCCGCCGTGCTCGTCGACCGCGCTGCCGAGGAGCTGATCATGGGTGCGACGGACGTCGTCGGCTGCGGCATCACCGAGACGCGTGCGCATCTCCGTGAATCCGACGAGGTCGGTGAAGAGGATCGTCGCCGTCCCCGACGTGGGTGCGCGCGCCTCGGTCATGGCGTCGCGAGCCAGTCGAGGGTGCGGCGCCACGCGTCGGCGGCATCGTCGGCGCGGTGTGCGGGGCGCTCCGGAGCGTGCACGAAGCCGTGCTCAGCCTCGGGATAGACGACGATCTGGCAGTCGGGCCGGTCCACCCACGCGGCACGGAGCGCGTCGATGTCGTCAGGAGGCGTGAAGTGGTCGGCGCCACCGAAGATCGCCAGCGTCGGGCACACGTCGCGCGCGCTGTCGAGCGGCTCGCGCACCCAGCCGCCACGCCAATCGGCAGGAAGGCGGATCATCCCGTAGAACGGCACCGCGCGAGCGAAGACACGGCTGGTGGCTGCCTTCAACGTCTGCATGCCGCCCATGCAGAAGCCGATCACCTGGACGCGGTCGACACCGTCACGCGACATGAGGAAGTCGGCCGCGCGGACCAGGTCGTCGAGCTGGAGTCCGTCGTCGAGCTCGCGCACCGCGCCCATTCGCGCTGTCGGTTCCTCGGCCGCGCGGACCTCCGGCGCGGCGCGGGCGAACGGCTCCGGGCACGCGACCGCGTAGCCGTATGAAGCCAGCCGCGCGCACAGATCGTCGAAGAGCGGTCGGATGCCCATGATGTCCGGGTGCACGACGACACCCGTGGCAGCGCGCGCGGCGACCGGTGTGGCGTGGATCATCGGAACGTGGACGCCGTCCGCGCCGGTGATCGACGTACGTTCGACCGTCGCGTCGTGCGCGCCGCGCGCCAGCTCAGCCATCTCGATGTCCCGGCCCCGGTGTCGTCAAGGTGCGTCTCTCGACCCTCGTAGTGACGGTGAGGGACGCATCATGCGCTTCACGTGTAGCGCTCGAGGATGCTGGTCTCGGCGAGCCTGGCGAGGCCGTCCTTGATCGCCCGGGCGCGGGCGTCTCCGACCCCCTCGACCTGGACGAGGTCCGACTCGCTAGCGCGCAGGATCTTCTGGAGGTTCCCGAAGCGCTCGACGACGTGGTCGGAGATCGCCTCCGGCAGTCGCGGGATCTTGTGCAGCAGGCGGAACCCGCGCGGCTGCACCGCCGAGTCGAGCGTGAGACCCGGCGGGAGCGAGAGCACCGCGAGCACGTCGTTGATGTCGAGCAGCGCCTCGTCGTCGAGATCCGCGAGCCGCCGCATGACCTCGGCCAGCTCCACGTCCTGCTCCGGGACGTAGTCCTTGGCGACGAGGCGGCGATCCTCTTCGACGCCGCCGATGAGCTCCTCGAGCTGCAGCAGCACGAGGCGGCCGTCCGCGCCGAGCTCGATGACGTAGCCCTCGATCTCGAGCGAGATCCGGCGCACCATCTCGGCGCGCTGGAGCACGGTCACGACGTCACGCAACGTGACGAGGTCCTCGATCTCGAGCGCCGACAGCGCGCCGCTCACGGCATCGAGGCGGTTCTTGTAGCGCTCGAGGATCTGGAGCGCCTGATCGGCGCGCGCGAGCACGCGCGGCGTGGGCTCGATCGCGCGCTTCTGGTCGCGCACATGGATCGCGACCTCCGAGCGGTCCTCGGAGATCGTGATGACCGGCACCGCGATCTGCCGGGCGACCCGCTCGGCGGTCCGGTGCCGCGTGCCCGTCTCCGAGGTCGGGATGTTCGGGTCCGGGACGAGGTGCACGTTGGCGCGCACGATGCGCGTGCAGTCGCCGGTGAGGATGATCGCACCGTCCATCTTCGCGAGCTCCGAGAGCCGTTGCGGCGTGAACTCGGCGTCGAGCAGGAAGCCGCCCGAGCACACGGACAGCACGTCGGGACCCGCGCCGACGACGATGAGCGCGCCCATCCGGGCCTGCATGATCCGCTCCACGCCCTCACGAAGCGGGGACCCCGGCGCCACGAGGCGTAGGGCCCCAAGGAGCGCTTCAGATCGGGGCGGTGCGGGCATGGTCTGATTCTCGCGTGCTCCGCCGGTCCGCGATCGGTCGGCGGTACGTCACGATACCTCGCGATCAGGGCGTTCGCTTCGTGCTCAGGCGGCGCGCGCGCCGGTGCATCCCGCCCCGTAGGCCGACGTGAGCGCGTCGGCGAGCGTGCTCGACGGCACGAGGTGCATCCCCGCGACCCGCGGCATCGACGGCGGCCCGATCGCGCGGCGGAACCCGAGCCTCACCGCCTCGGAGAGACGACGCTCGGCGTGCGCGACCTGACGCACCTCACCACCGAGCCCGACTTCGCCCATGACGACCGTGTCTGCTCCGAGAGCGCACGACACACGCGTCCCCGCGACCGCGAGCGCGACCGCGAGGTCGACACCCGGCTCCGTGACCCGCACCCCGCCCGCGACGCTCGCGTACACGTCCTTGCGCGCGACGTCGACGCCGGCGCGCTCGCCGAGCACCGCGAGCAGCAGGGCGAGCCGCGCTGCGTCGAGCCCGGATGCGGCGCGGCGCGGCACAGGTGTGTCGGGCGAGGCGACGAGCGCCTGGACCTCGACGAGCAGCGGCCGCGTCCCCTCGAGCACCGGTGCGACGACCGACCCGGGTGTGTCGGCCCTGCGATCGGCGAGGAACAGCGCGGACGCGTCGGGAACCTCGGCGAGCCCGTCCGCGCGCATCTCCAGCACGCCGAGCTCGCTCGTCGCCCCGAATCGGTGCTTCACCGCGCGCAGGAACCGGAGACCGTGGTGACGGTCACCGTCGAACGAGAGCACCGTGTCGACCACGTGCTCCAGCAGCCGAGGGCCGGCGAGCGCACCGTCCTTCGTGACGTGACCGACGAGGATCGTCGGCAGCCCGCGTCGCTTTGCCGTCGCGACGAGCGCGGACGCGCAGTCGCGCACCTGCGCCACGGAACCGGGCGCGCTCGCGACGTCGGGGTCGGCGATGGCCTGGATCGAGTCGACGGCGAGCACGGCCGGGTCGAGCTCGTCGATCTGGGCGAGGACCGCGTCCAGCGCGGTCGCGCCGGTGAGGAGCAGGTCGGGGTGGAGCGCGCCGACGCGCTCGGCGCGCAGGCGGATCTGCTGGGGTGACTCCTCGGCGCCGACGAGCAGGCACCGCGCCCCGCTCGCCGCGAGCCGCCCGAGCGCCTGGAGCAGCAGCGTGCTCTTGCCCATGCCCGGCGCGCCGCCCAGGAGGGTGACGCCGCCCGCGACGAGACCGCCGCCGAGCACACGGTCGAGCTCGCCGATGTCGGTGGACCGGCGGGGGGCGGCGAGGGCCGGCACGGCGTCGATCGGCACGGGCCCGCCTGGCACCGGACCCGCGCCCGGGGCGGCGAGGGGCGCAGCACCCCGGGCGCGGGTGGCCACCGTCTCGACGAGCGCGCCCCAGGCGCCGCACTCGGGACAGCGCCCGAGCCAGCGGGGCGAGAGGGCGCCGCACTCGCTACAGCGGTGGACCGTCCGGGCCTTCACCGCAGCACCGTCGCACCCGGGTGTGACAGCGGGCCTGCACCTTCCGCAGGCGGCGACTCCGGGGCCCCACTCCGGGCTTCAGACACGGGTTCGCCCTTCGGGCTCACCCAACTCGCGCGGAGCGGGGCCCCTGCGTCACCGCATGCAATGTCTCGGCGCTCGTCGGGGGCGCGCGACGCTGAGTGATGGCGCCGCGACGACCGCTGGTCATCGGCTTTGACTTGGACATGACGCTCGTCGACTCGCGTCCCGGCGTCGCGGCGACGCTCGACGCGCTGTCGGCCGAGACGGGGCACGCCATCGACGCGGCCGTGGTCGTCGGCCGGCTCGGGCCGACCCTCGAGGACGAGCTCGCGCAGTGGATGCCCGCGCCCGACGTGCCGGCCGCCGCGGACCGCTACCGCGAGCTCTACGCCGTTCTCGGCGTCCCTGGGACGGCGCTCCTGCCCGGCGCGAGTGACGCGGTCGCGGCGGTGCGACGCCTCGGCGGGCGCGCCGTGGTCGTGACCGCGAAGTTCGAGCCGAACGCGCACGCGTGCCTCGCGCACGTCGGACTCGAGGTCGACGCGGTCTACGGCTGGCGCTTCGGTCCCGCGAAGGGCGAGACGCTGGTCGCCGAGGGCGCGGACGTGTATGTCGGTGACACCCCGCACGACGTCGCGGCGGCTCGTGCCGCTGGCGCGGCTGCGGTTGCCGTCCCGAGTGGACCGCATGACGCGTCGGAGCTCGCAGCCGCCGGTGCCGACGTCGTGCTGGCGTCGCTCGTGGACTTCGACGCGTGGCTCAACGGCTGGGCTTCGACCCGGTGACGTAGCGCGCCGCAGGGATCAGCCGGAGGATCCGCCGGGAGCGTGTCACTCCCGCGAGGTCGACCGAGCGCATCGCCGCGACGACCTGCTTCGTCTTCGCGGAGTCGAGGACGACGAGCCGACCGCCGGGGACGAGCACCCGAGCGGCCTCACGGATCGCGTCGAGTCGCGCGGCACGGCTCCCGATGCGGTGCAGCACGAAGCACGACGTCACCACGTCGAAGGTGTCGTCCGCGAACGGCAGCCGGGTCATGCTGCTGTTCGTGACGACGACGTTGTCGTCGACGCCCTCGGCGTCGGCGTTCTCGAGCACGACCTCGGCGACAGAAGGGACGTTCGGCACCGCGCGCCACTGCTCGATCCCGACGGACAGCCCGAGCGGCGTGCGCTTCGCAGCCTCGACGAGCACGAGGCCGCTGCCGCACCCCGCGTCGAGCACGTACGCGTCAGCGCGCAGATCGAGCCACTCGACGAGCCGGACGCGCTCGCGCAGCTTGCCGACACGGCTGGACCACGTGAGCACGAGCGCGGCCAGGCCGAGCACCACGCACGCGCCGAACGCGCCGAGGGTGAGCCAGCCCGGGGCGTGGGCAACCGCGGCGAACAGCATGACCATCCCCGCGCCGAAGGCGCCGAACCCCAGCCACACGACCACGCGCCGCGCGTCGAGGCCGTAGTCGCCGATCCGCGCGTCGTCGTCCGTGCGGGAGATGTCGGCGTCCGCGTCGGTTCCCACCAGGCCGAGTCTGCCGCGCGCGCGAGTGCGCGCCGCATCATGCGGCGCGCACTCGGGGCTTGCGGGGGAACTAGACGGACGTGCTCTGGTTCTCGCTGCTGCCCTGCGCGCCGTCACCGTGCTCGGGTGGCGGGCCGTCCGGGCGGTCCGGGAGGTTGATCCCGCACTCCTTCGCGGCGGCCCGGAACGCGGCACGCTGCTCCTCCGTCGGCGGCTGGCCCTCGGCCGGCTTCTGGACACCGGCATCCTCGAGGCACTGCCTCTGCTCGTCGGTGAGCCGCGGCCGCTCGGGCAGGTTGATGCCGCACTTCGCCGCCGCGTCGCGGAACGCCGCCCGCTGCTCCTCGGTCGGGCGCTGGCCCCGCGCGGGCTTCTCGACGCCCGCTTCCTTCAGGCAGGCCTTCTGCTCGTCGGTGAGCTGGAGGTGAGGGTGTCCCTTCGGGAGCGGGATGCCGCACTTCTTGGCGGCTTCACGGAACGCGGCGCGCTGCTCCTCGGTCGGCGGCTGGCCCTCGGGCGGCCGCTCGACGCCGGCCTCCTCGAGACACGCCCGCTGCTCGTCGGTCAGGTGCGGGTGCGGCCGACCGTTCTCCTGGCCGCCCTGTGCGTCACCCTGCGAGTCGGATTGCGCGAGCGCCGCGGGCGCGAACACCGCCATGGCAGCGCTGAGCGCGAACACGCCGAGCACGGCACGCACGCCACGCCGGGGGGTCGTCGTGGTCATCGGGTTGGTCCTCCTGGATCGGTCGCTGACAGGCGAGGCTCGCCTGCGTGCCCATCATCCGGAACCGACCTGTTGACGACCTGAAGCGAACCTCGGAGTTCCCCGTGAATCCGTCCCTGCTCCCGACAAATGCCGCCACCCCCGAGCATGTGACACGGCAACTCGAATATCCAGTTCTGACGTCACATGCTCGGTGGGGGGGCCGCCGCGAGCAGACATAGGCTCCGCAAGCGTGCAGACCCCAGAGCCCAGAGGGGATGGGATCTGGCCTTCGCAATGGCTCGCGAAGGCAATCGATGCGGGCATCGTCATGTCGCCCGACACGGACGACGCGCAGATCCAGCCGGCGAGCATCGATCTCCGCTTGTCCGACCACGCATTCCGACTCCGCTGCAGCTTCCTCCCCGGAAAGAACGATCTCGTTAGCGACCAGCTGCGAGCATTCGCGATCGGCCCTCCCATCGACCTCGCTCAGGGAGCGATCCTCGAGCGGAACCGGCCGTACCTGATTCCGCTGCTCGAGCAACTCGACCTACCAAGCGGACTGCGCGCCCGGGCAAATCCGAAGAGCTCGACCGGGCGTGTTGATGTCTTCACGCGCGTGATCACAGATCGATCCAGCACCTTTGACGATGTGCGCGCCGGGTACCGAGGACGACTGTATCTCGAGGTGGTGTCACGGTCTTTCGCGATCATGGTGCGTGAAGGCCTGACACTCAATCAGCTCCGGCTAATGAAGGGTGACATCCGCCTGACCGATGACGAGTTGCGATCCGCACACCGCAAGTCGCCTCTCCTCTACAGCGCGGGGGGCTCACCGCTCGATCGAAGGGAAGTGCGTGCTCGCGACGGGCTATGGCTGAGCCTCGATCTCATTCGGCGCGGCGCAGGCGCGGTGGGCTACCGAGCCAAGCGCAACAGCAAGCTGGTCGACCTGGGTCGCGTGGACTACTACGACCCGTCCGAGTTCTGGGAACCCGTCGTCCCCGAGACAGGAAACCGCGTGGTCCTCGAACCCGAGGACTTCTACCTCCTGCTGTCAGCAGAAGCCGTACGGGTCCCGCCGGAATACGCCGCCGAGATGACGGCGCTCGATCCGAGCGGGGGCGAGGTGCGTACGCACTACGCCGGGTTCTTCGACCCGGGGTTCGGGCACGAGCCGGCCGAGCTCTGGTCGTCCGGGACAAGAGCTGCGCTCGAGATTCGCGCCCACGATGTGCCCTTTGCCGTCGACCATCTGCAAAGGGTGTGCCGGGTGCGGTTCGAGCGGATGGCGGAGGTTCCTGATCTCCTCTATGGCGCCAGCAGGAGGTCTCACTACCAGGGTCAGCTCAGCACGCTCTCCAAGCACTTCCAGATCAAGCGCGCTGCCGATCAGCTGACCTTCGCCGGATGACGGGCAGCGAATAGCAGCGCGCAGCTCGCCACTGGCGCGCCCTCGGGGTGCCGCGGCGCGGAGGCGGCAGGTGAGGCTGGTGGAGGCGCGGTCGTATCGGTGCCCCAAGCCACCGCGACCTCCACGGCCCGCCCCTCAGCCGAGGCGCCCATGGAACAGGTGTGCCAGATCGGTGAGCGCGCGTTGGCGCTCCCCTCACCGCATGGAACCGGACCTGCTCACTCGCTGCCCGCGGTGTCGTCGGGCGGCTTCCGTCGGGGTGGCGGAGGCGGGCCGGGCAGGTGCGGGTGCGGCAGGTGCGGATGCGGGAGGTGGGGGCGCTCGACGTGCGGCAGGTGTGGCCGCTCGACGTGCGGGACATGGGGGTGGGGGACGTGTGGACGCGGCATCCGCCGTCCCTGCGGACGCTCGCGCGGTGGCCGCGTGCTGCGCGGGCGGCGGCGCGTGCCGCCGCGTACCCACACGACGATCGCGAGCAGCATGAAGCCGAGCGCAGCGGCCACGAACGCGATGCGCTCGGTGTCGAGGATCTGCGACGACGCGTCGATCAAGGCGTTCGTGGATCCCTGCTTCGGCGTGAAGGTGACCGGCTTCTGGTCGGGGAGCCGCACGACGACCTTCAACGCGAACCCGGAACGCACCTGCGAGAGCAGCTGGGCGTCGATCGCGGCGACGTCGACGCCCTGCCCCTGGAGCCGCTGCACGAGCTCGGCGTCGTCGTTCACGCCGGTCGTGACGGCGTCGAGGTCGATCCGGCCGTTGACGCCGTAGTCGGTGGCGACGAGCCCGCGGTCACGGGAGGCGCGCAGTGTACGCAGCGGTCCGTCGGCGCCGTTCAGCGCGCGCACGATCCCCTCGACCTCCGACACGTTCCGGAAGCGCCGGCTGACGACGATCGCCGCCGAGCCATCCTTCGCCTTGCTCCACGTCCCGACCTGGAACCCCGCGGTCGCGACGTCGTCGAGGCGCACGGCCTCGTCGATGGGCGTCCCCCCCGAT
>DATBSK010000198.1:0-7383 GCA_036559825.1 Acidimicrobiia bacterium
GGACGCTCGCTCACCCGTTCGAGGGTAGTGGTCGCCGCCCTCGGAGCCGGTGCTCGAATCGCCCGCGGCTCAGCCGAGGAGCGCGGCGATGCGGCTCACGCCCTCCACGAGGTCGTCGTCGCCGAGCGCGAACGAGAGACGCGCGTAGCCAGGCGCGCCGAAGGCCTCGCCCGGCACGATCGCCACCCGCGCCTCTTCGAGGACGAGCGCGCAGAGCTCGAGCGAGGTCGAGGGAACGCTTCCCTTGATGTCGCGTCCGAGCACGTCGACGAACGACGGGAAGCAGTAGAACGCGCCCTGCGGTTCGAGGCAGCGCACCCCTGGGATCGCGGAGAGCATCGCGTGCATCGTCGCCCCACGGCGGGCGAACGCCGTGCGCATCTCCGCCACCGCCGAGAGATCGCCGGTCAACGCCGCGAGCGCGGCGAACTGCGAGACGTTGGCGACGTTCGACGTCGAGTGCGACTGGAGGTTCGTGGCCGCCGCCACGACGTCGGGAGGACCGAGCATCCATCCGACGCGCCATCCGGTCATCGCGTACGTCTTGGCGACGCCGTTGACGACGATGCACGAGTCGGCGACCTCCGGCGCGACGACCGGCATCGATGCGAAGCGGTGCGCGCCGAAGGTGAGGTGCTCGTAGATCTCGTCGGTGACGACCCAGATGCCGCGATCCGCGGCCCACCGGCCGATGGCCGCGACCTCCTCGGGTGGGTACACCGCGCCAGTCGGATTGCTCGGCGAGCAGAAGAGCAGTGCCTTGGTCTGCGCGGTGCAGGCGGCGTCGAGCTGCTCGATGGAGACGCGGAACGCCGTCTCCTCGGTCGTCACGAGCGGGACGGGGATGCCCTCGGCGAGCGCGATCGACTCCGGATACGTCGTCCAGTACGGCGCGGGGAGCAGGACCTCGTCGCCCTGGTCGAGGATCGCCTGGAACGCGTTGTACACCGCCTGCTTGCCCCCGTTGGTCACGAGGACGTCGCTCGGCGAGCACTCGTAGCCCGAGTCGCGCGCGGTCTTCGCCGCGATGGCGGCGCGCAGCTCCGGGAGGCCCGCCGCCGGCGTGTAGTGGTGGCTCCGCGGGTCGCGACACGCCGCGACGGCCGCATTCACGATGTGCTCCGGCGTCGGGAAGTCGGGCTCTCCGGCGCCGAAGCCGATGACGTCCTCACCCGCGGCCCGCATCGCCTTCGCCTGGGCGTCCACGGCGAGCGTCGCCGACTCCGTGATCGCCGCGATGCGACGCGAGACGCGCAGGCGCTCCGAGATCCGGGCCATGCCGGTCATCCTCGCGCGCGACGAACCGCGTCCCGGCGGGGATTCGCGTTCAGGCGGAGACGGCTTCGGCGCTCGGGTCCCACGCTCGCAGGTCCGCGAGACGCGGGTCGTTCGAGAACACCTCGACGATCGGGACGGACAGACCGAGACGACGCTGGACCGTCCGCACGTCGTTCTCCTCGTTCCAACGCATGAGCGTGACGGCGACACCGGTCTCACCGGCGCGCGCCGTCCGCCCGGAGCGGTGCAGGTAGCCCTTGTGGTCGTCGGTGGGGTCGTAGTGCACGACGACGTCGACGTTGTCGACGTGGATGCCCCGAGCGGCGACGTCCGTCGCGACGAGGACCGGCACCTTCCCCGCCTGGAAGTCGGCGAGCGAGCGCTCGCGCTGGGCCTGGCCGAGGTCACCGTGGATGGGAGCGGCCTTCACGCCCTCCTTGCGGAGCTCGCGCACGAGCCGGTCGGCCATCCGCTTCGTGTTGCAGAACATCAGCGTGCGGTCGACGCCTCGCGCGATCGCGGCTGCGACCTTCACCTTGTCGAGGTCGTGGACGTACAGGAAGCGGTGGTCCATCTCCTCGACCGTGGGTTCGTCCGACGCCACCTCGTGGTACACGGGCTCGTGCATGTACCGCTTCACGAGCTGGCGGACGGCGCCGTCGAGCGTGGCCGAGAACAGCATCGTCTGGGGCTCGGACTCCATCCGGTACAGGATCTTCTGCACCTGGGGCATGAAGCCCATGTCGGCCATGCGGTCGGCCTCGTCGAGCACCAGCACCTCGACCCGGTCGAACGCGACCTCGCCGCGCTCCATGAGGTCGATGAGGCGGCCGGGCGTGCCCACGACGACGTCGACGCCGCGCTTCATCGCGTCGATCTGCGGGTCGAACCCGACGCCGCCGTACACGGCGACGACGCTGCGCCCGCGCTCGTGCGCGAGCGGACCGAGCACGAGGTGGACCTGGTTGGCCAGCTCACGGGTCGGCACGAGCACGAGGCCCGTCGGGTGGCGCGGTTGCGCCTTCGCGACGCGCTCGACGAGCGGGAGCCCGAAGGCGAGCGTCTTCCCGGAGCCGGTCTTCGCCTTGCCGCAGATGTCGCGGCCGGCGAGGGCATCCGGGATGGACAGCGCCTGGATGGGGAACGGGGTCTCGATGCCGTTGCGGCGGAGCGCCGCGACGAGGTCGGACGAGACGCCGAGCGTCCCGAAGGTGGTGGTCACGCAGTCTCGCTTTCTGGCTCTCGGGCGGTCGTCCCCGTCGTCAGTCGCCCGGAGCTCCGCACGGGGCCGGGTGCGGAGTCAGAGAAGTCGAGGAAGACCGTTCGGATGCCGTCGGCACCCGATCGATCCATGTTACTCGGCTTTGCCCAGCTCTCTGGGTCGGCGCGCTGCAGCGCGGGGCACCTGCGCCGCGGTCGCTCGCCTCAGGTGCCCTTCGCCTTCTGCGCCCGCTTGAACGCGCGCACCTCGGCCAGCGCCTCGGGTGAGTCGATGTCGGCGACGGATCGCTTCGTCGCGTCGGAGAACGGCATCGCCGCTTGCTCCCATCCCGGCGGCGCGACGCCGAGCCGCTTGCCGAGCAGCGCGAGGAAGATCTTCGACTTCTCCGGGCCGAACCCGGGGAGGGCGCGGAGCCGGGCGAGCAGCTCGTCCCCCGTCGCGGCGCCCGTCCACACCTTCGCGGCATCGCCGTCGTAGTCGTCGACGATCGCCTGGCAGAGCGCGTGCGTCCGCTCGGCCATCGAGCCGGGGAAGCGGTGCAACGCGGGCTTCGCGGCGAACACGTCCTTCAGCGCGTCCGGCGACATCGCCGCGATGGCCGCGCAGTCGAGCCCGCCGAGGCGCTCCTGGAGCGTGTGCGGGCCCTTGAAGGCCCACTCCATCGGCACCTGCTGGTCGAGCAGCATCCCGATGAGGAGCGCCAGCGGGCTCTGCGTGAGGAGCTCGTCCGCCGCGGGGTCGCCCGTGACCGGGATCGATGCCGTCGTCATGCGGCCCCGAGGCTACCGACCGCGCCGCAGGTACCCCGCGGCGCAGGTAGCCGTGGCCCAGCGGCCCGGCGCCGCGGGCGCCAAGAGCGGCGCGGAGGCTACCGACCGCGCCGCAGGTACCGTGCGGCTGCGGACCTGAGGACGCTCTCAGGGAGCGCCACAAGGAGCCAGCAGCCGTCGGGCACACTGGCTCGCGCATGCGCGTGCTGGTCGTCGAGGACGAGGTCGCGCTCGCCGAGGCGATCACCGAGGGCCTCGCGGCGGAGGGCTTCGACGTCGACGCCGTGCACGACGGGCTCGACGGGCTGTGGCGGGCGCGCGAGGGCTCCTACGACGCCATCGTGCTCGACGTCCTCCTGCCCGGCATGAACGGCTACCGCGTCTGCAAGACGCTGCGCGACGAGGGTGTGTGGACACCGATCCTGATCCTCACCGCCAAGGACGGTGAGTACGACGAGGCCGAGGCGCTCGACACCGGCGCAGACGACTTCCTGTCGAAGCCGTTCTCGTTCGTCGTGCTGCTCGCGCGGTTGCGCGCGCTGTTCCGACGCGGCGCGCCACCTCGGCCCGCGATCCTCGAGCTCGGGCCGCTGCGGCTCGATCCGGGGACCCGACGGGTGGCGCACGGCGACACCGAGGTGCAGTTGACGGCGCGCGAGTTCGCGTTGCTCGAGTACCTCATGCGCCGGGGCGGGAACGTGGCCTCGAAGGCGGAGATCCTCGATCACGTGTGGGGCATCGACTTCGCCGGAGACCCGAACGTCGTGGAGGTGTACATCGGATACCTGCGACGTAAGCTCGACCAGCCGCGGGGCACACAGCTCATCACCACGGTGCGCGGCGCGGGTTACCGGCTCGACGCCGAGGCGGACGGATCGTGAGGGTCCCCCGCGCCTCGGTGCGAGTGCGCGTCACCCTGGTGGCCACGGGCCTCTTCGCGGTCGCGCTCGCGCTCGCCTCCTTCATCCTCGTGCGCGTGGTGCACGACAATCTCGCCGACGACATCGAGCAGACGAACCGGGAGCAGCTCGACCAGGTCGCCAGCCAGCTCGCCCGCGGCGTCCCACCGGACGCCCTCGACGTTCCGGCCGGTGGGCCGGGCGGCAACGCCGCGATCCGCGTCACGGGCCCGGGCGGCCGGCCGATCGACCTCCCCGCGCTCGGACCCGGACGCCCGCCGTTCCCGCCGGGACAGAACCCGATCGTCCGTGCGCAACGCGTCGTGCAGACCGCGCGCGGCACGATCACGCTCGTCGCCGAGCGCTCGCTCGCGGAGGTCGACCGCTCGGTCGACAGCGTCACCCGCGTCCTCGCCGTCGGCGTGCCGATCCTCATCGCGCTCGTCGCCGCGCTCACGTGGTGGCTCACCGGTCGCGCGCTCCGGCCGGTCGAGGCCATCCGCGCCGAGACCACCGCGATCTCGGGCTCGACCATCCACCGTCGCGTGCCCGATCCCGGCACCGACGACGAGGTCGGCCGGCTCGCCCGCACCATGAACTCGATGCTCGATCGTCTCGAGGGCGCGTCGCTGCGCCAGCGTCGCTTCGTCTCGGACGCGTCCCACGAGCTCCGCAGCCCCGTGGCGTCGATCCGGACACAGCTCGAGGTCGCGCTCCGAAAGCGCGATGCCGACTGGCCCGCGGTGGCCGCGAAGGTGCTCGCCGAGGACGAGCGGCTCGAGGACGCGGTGGCGGAGCTGCTCGAGCTCGCTCGTGCCGAAGAGGGTGCACCACTCGAGACAGCCGACGTCGACCTCGACGAGGTGGTGCTCGACGAGACGCGACGCGGCTACCGCGTGCCCATCGACACCAGCCGTGTCTCGGCCGGACGTGTTCGCGGCAGCTCGGCGCAGCTCGCGCGTGCTGTCCGGAACCTGCTCGACAACGCGGCTCGCCACGCGCGGCACGGCGTGGCGGTCGAGCTGGCGCGGCACGACGGCACGGTCGAGCTCGTGGTCGACGACGACGGGCCCGGCGTGCCGCCGGCGGACCGCGATCGGATCTTCGAGCGGTTCACGCGCCTCGACGAGAGCCGCGCCCGTGATGCCGGGGGCGTCGGACTCGGGCTGCCGCTGGTGCGCGCGATCGTCGACCGGCACGCGGGTACGGTCACGGTCGCCGATGCACCGACCGGCGGGGCGCGCTTCGTCGTCAGGCTCCCCGCCGCCTGACTCCCGGCTCGCGGGCACCGCGCGCCGCCCCCGATGCCGAGACTGTCGCTCGCGACGTTCAACACGCACTACGGCGTCCTCCCCGTGCGCCGGCCCCCTGCCGAGCCGTACGACCTCGAGGGCGCCCTCCGCGGCTTCGATGCCGACGTCATCGTGCTCCAGGAGGTCTGGAGGCCCGATCGCCGGCGCGGGCGGGCCGACGACGCGGCGGCTGCGCTCGGGTACGACCTCCACTACGAGATCACCGGGTTCGCGAGTGCCGATGCGCGCTGGCCGAGGCTCACGGGCGACGGCATCGGTGAGTCGGGGATCGCGGTGCTGACCCGGCTGCCGCTCCGGCGCATCGGCTCGCCCGTCGTGGGCCCGACGTTCGGTGATCCCGCGCCCGGGCGGCGCGTGCTCGACGTCGAGATCGACGTCGGGGGGGTCTGGGTGCGGCTCGTCGCGATCCACCTGACGTCGCGGCTCCCGCACGGCCCGCCCATCCAGCTGCGCCGGCTCGCACGACTCCTGCCCGAGCCCGGGACCGCCGCCATCGTCGCCGGGGACTGCAACTTCTGGGGTCCGCCCGTCGAGGCGCTCCTCCCCGGGTGGCGGAGGGGGGTGCGGGGCCGGACGTGGCCGGCGCGGGCGCCCCACAGCCAGATCGACCACGTGCTCACGCGCCCCGCGGACGTGCGCGTCCTCGCCGGGCAGGTGCTCCCGGACGTCGGCTCCGATCACCGGCCGGTCCGGGTGGAGCTCGAAGTCCCGCCTCAGTGGAAGGCGCGCGCCTCGTTGTAGAGGTTCAGGATCGAGGTCGCGTACGTGCTCGAGGTCGCCCAGTTCCCGTTGCCCATCTGGTTCCAGGTCGGCGCCTTGCCCTTGGGCACCACGAGCGCGAAGCGGGGGTCGACGCACGGGCGGTGCAGCGGCGGCACCGCGCACGCCGTCGCGCCCGGGTCGGCATACGCGCGCAGGTGCTGGATCTGCGCGCGGACGCCGGTGCGCGCGTCCGGGAAGGTCGCCGGCGCCGGGTTCGTGTCGGTCGCGCCGAGCCCGGCGAAGTTGTTCTTCCACGCCGGCACCGAGCCGCCGAAGCGGAACCAGCCCGTCTCCACGATCGCCTGCACGAACGCGACGTCACCCTTGACGCCTTCCGCGGCGCCCTCCTCGAGGTACAGCTGGGTCAGGGTCTCGACCGGCACCGTGGCGTTGTAGGTCCCGCCGGGCTGCGGCTGGCGGTTCCGGAACCACCGCGCGAGCCGCGCCGCGTCGACGTTGGCGTTCCCCATCACGTGCACGCTGCCGGACGACGCGGGTGGCGACGAGGGCGGCGGCGCCGGCGCGGGGTTCGGCACGCAGGCCGCGAGGAGCGCGGACAGGCCGAGTGCCGCGGCCACCAGGGGGAGCCGGCGGGCGCGACGGCGTGGGAGGACCAGGCGTGTGACCATTGTTGGCGGTGATCGGCTCCGTGGCCCACGAGGTTGAGGGGCACAGAAGGGTAACAGCCCGCCTCAGCCGCATGGGTCGGCTCGCTGCGGCGCAGGCTACCTGCGCCGCAGACGCTCGCCTCAGCCCCATCGATGAGCCTCAGCCTCAGCGGATGGGCACGACCCCCGGGAGGCCGCCTCCGCCGCTCGGCGGCTTCGGCAGCGTGGGCACCGTCACAGCCGGGAGCGTGACGGCGGGCGGCGGCACGTCGGTCGCCGGGGCGCTGCCGCCCGCGGCGCCGCCGTCGCCTCCGGACGGCACGGCCGGGACCGCGCCCTCGACCGCAGCCGTCGCGCTGTCGGCCGCCGGCGCGCCGCTCGTGGCCGACGAGGGGGGCGTCACCGCCCCGGCCGGCCCGGCCTCGCGGGTGCGGGTCGGCACGAGGTGCCCGCCGTCGACCACCGCCTCGGCGCCCGGCCCGAGCTCGACCCCGCCGGCCACGGCGCGGCCGTGGGGTCCGGTGCGGACGA
>DATBSK010000199.1:0-9970 GCA_036559825.1 Acidimicrobiia bacterium
AGCCGGGTATCCCGGCTCGCAGCGAGTGAGCAGATGGTGATGGCGAGCGAGGTGGTGCTGATCCGGCACGGTGCGACCGAGTGGAGCGCGAACGGCCGGCACACCGGGCGCACCGACATCCCGCTGATCGACGAGGGCCGCGCCGCGGCGCGCGCGCTCGCACCGCGCGTGGCGGCGTTCGACTTCGCGCTCGTGCTCGTGAGCCCGCTCCAGCGCGCGCGTGAGACGTGCGATCTCGTGGGGCTCGGGGCCGGCGCCGTGATCGACGACGACCTGCGCGAGTGGGACTACGGCGACTACGAGGGCGTCACCACCAAGGAGGTCCGCGAGACGGATCCCGGATGGACGGTCTTCACCGGTGCGGTGCCGAACGGCGAGACCCCCGAGCAGGTCGCCACGCGCGCCGACCGCGTGATCGCCCGTGCCGACGGCGTCGACGGGACGGTGGCGCTCGTCGCCCACGGGCACATCCTCCGCGTGCTGGGGGCGCGGTGGTGCTCACTCGCGCCGACGGACGGTGCCCGGCTCTGCCTCGACACGTCCACGCTCTGCGTCCTCGGCTACGAGCGCGAGACGAAGTGCGTCCGCAGCTGGAACTGCTAGTCAGCGGTAGTTGCCGGTGTGTCCCAGGCTGATCCGGCCGGGCTGCGGGAACACCGCGAGGCCGTGGGGCCCGTGGCCCACGGGGATCTTCGCCAGCAGGTTGCCGTTCGTCGTGTCGAACACGTACACGACGTCGTTGTAGCGGCCGCTGATCCAGAACTGCGTGCCGTCCGCCGACACGCCGCCCATGTCGGGGCTACCGCCTCCCGGGATCGTCCAGGTCGCGACCGGAGCCCGCGTGGCGAAGTCGATCACCGTCACCGAGCCCGCGAGCCGGTTCGTCACGTAGAGCAGCTTGCCGTCGCGACTGGGGTACAGCCCGTGAGCGCCCCTCGCGGTCTGCACGTACGCGACCTCGGTCATCGTCGCGGGGTCGATGATCGAGACGCCGCCCCCGTCCTTCACGTGGTTCGCGACGTAGAACACGGCCCCGTCGGGTGAGACCCGCACGTCGATGGGCTCGCCGCCCACGTCGACCTCGCCCGTCAGCTCGAGCGAGGCGAGGTCGATCCGCACGACCCACCCCGAGAACTCGCAGCTCGCGAGCATGGTCGTGCCGTCGGCGGTGAAGTCCGCGTGGTTCACGCCCGGGTGTGGAACCGGGATGCTCTTCACGAGCTCCCAGGTGTGCGGGTCGCGCACGTCGATGCGCATGTCGCGCTCGGCCATGACGAGCGCGTACTTCCCGTCGGGCGAGAAGTACAGGTTGTAGGGATCCTCGACCGGGATGTCGGGGCCCGGCTTGCCGGTGCGCGGATCGATCGGGGTGAGCGAGTTCCCCTCGTTGTTGTTCACATAGAGCGTCTGCATGTCGTAGGAAGGGACGACGTGCTGGGGGAGGCGACCCACGGGGAAGGTGTCGATGATCTGCATCGTCGCCGGGTCGATCACCGTCACGGTGTCCGAGTGCCCGTTCGGCACGTAGACGCGTGACGGGATGTCGCGCACGCTCGGGTCGAGCATCCCGGCGTGGGTGTTCCGATAGACGTCCGTCGGGAGCGTGGTGGTCGTGGTCGACGGTGGGATGGTCGTCGTGGTCGTCGTCCGCTCCGTGGCACGCGACGAACCGTCGCCGCCGCCGCACGCGGCGACCGTGGCCGTGAGCATGACGAGCGCGGCCATCGAGGGAGCAGTGAGCCCGGCCCGGCGCATCGAGACATTCTGGTCGACACCGACCTCGCAGCTCCGAGCGCGACCGAGCGCAATAGGGTCGGAGGGTGATGGTCGTCACGGAGGAGATGGCGGCGCGCGGGCACGAGCAGGTGGTGTTCGTCGCCGACGCGCCCAGCGGCCTGCGGGCGGTCATCGCGGTCCACTCGACGGCGCTCGGTCCCTCCCTCGGTGGCATCCGCTTCTGGCACTACGCGACCGAGGCGGACGCGGTGGAGGACGCGCTCCGCCTGTCCGAGGCCATGACGCTCAAGGCCGCGGCCGCGGGCCTGCACCAGGGGGGCGGCAAGGCGGTCGTGCTCGTCGACGACCCGGACGCGCCGAGGAGCGTCGAGCTGCTCCATGCGATGGGCCGTGCCATCGACGAGCTCGGTGGGCGGTACCTGGCGGCCGAAGACGTCGGTGCCACGACCCGCGACATGGATCTGCTCGCGGAGGTGACGCCGTGGGTGACCGGCGTCGACCCCGCGGCCGGCGGCTCCGGCGACCCGTCGCCGGTCACCGCGGTCGGCGTGGTCGCCGCGATGCGCGCCACGCTCCACGCGCTCGACGGTGACTCCGCGGTGTCGGGCCGGCGGGTCGCGGTGCAGGGCGTCGGGCACGTCGGCTCGCACCTGACCGGGCTCCTGGTCGGCGCGGGTGCCGACGTCGTCGTCGCCGACGTGAACCGCCCGCGGGCAGCCCGGGTCGCGGCGTCGACAGGCGCGGAGCTCCTGACCGACGACATCATCCTCGAGGTGGAGTGCGACGTGCTCGCTCCGTGCGCCCTCGGCGGCGTGCTCGACGACGAGACCGTCCCGCGGCTGCGCTGCCGCGCCGTCTGCGGCGCGGCGAACAACCAGCTCGCGGCCGAGAAGGTCGACGAGCTGCTCGCGGCACGCGGCGTGCTCTATGCCCCTGACTTCATCGCGAACGCCGGCGGGATCATCAACATCGCCGAGGAGTTCGTCGGCTACTCGCGCGCGCGGGCGCTCGCCCGCGCCGAGCGGATCGAGGACACCACGGCCGCCGTCTTCGCGCTCGCGCGCGACCGCGGCATCCCGCCGGGTGCGGCGGCGATCGCGATGGCCCGAGCGCGGCTGGAGCTCGAGGGGGCCGGCCGGCGTTGGCGACCGGGTGATCCCGCGGCCTGGACGCACGGTGAGCCGCTGCGCCACCTCCGCCCGCGCGCCGCATGAGCAACGACAGCACGCACTGGGTCGACGACGACCGGTCGCTGCAGCGCGTCGTCGACACGCTGCGTTCCGAGCCGGAGTACGGGCTCGACACCGAGTTCATGGCCGAGAAGACCTACTACCCGCAGCTGTGCCTCGTGCAGCTCTCGTGGCCCGCGGGCGTCGCGCTCGTCGACCCGTTCGCGTGCGACGTACGCGCGCTCGCGGCGCTCCTCGCGGAGCCGTCGACGATGGTCACGCACGCCGGTGGGGCAGACCTGCCGATCATCGAGCGCGCATGCGGAGCCCGCCCCCGCGCGGTCTTCGACACGCAGCTCGCAGCCGGTTTCGTGGGTCTCGGTCAGCCGTCGCTCGTCTCGCTCGTGCAGTCGGTGCTCGACGTCCACCTCGACAAGGGTGACCAGCTGGCGGACTGGACCCGCCGGCCGCTGTCCGCCTCCGCACGGCGCTACGGGGCGGGCGACGTCGCGCACCTCCTGCCGCTGGCCGCGGCGCTCCGTCAGCGGATCGACGACCTCGGTCGTGCGGAGTGGGTGGCGGCGGAGAGCGAGATCCTCCTGCGCACGCCGTCTCGCGATGCCGACCCTGAGATCGCATGGTGGCGCATCAAGGGGGCACGCTCGCTGCGCGGTCGTCGCGCGTGCGTCGCGCAGGCCGTTGCGGCCTGGCGCGAGCGTCGCGCCCAGGAGACGGATCGGCCTGCCCGGTTCGTCGTGTCGGATCTGACGCTCGCCGCCGTCGTGCAACGCCCACCCTCCGACACCGACGAGCTCGCGCACATCCGGGGTGCGGGGAGCCTCCCGCGCGCCGTGACCCGCGGGATCCTGGACGCCATCGAGCAGGGCCGGGCGATGGACCCCGCGGACCTCCGGGAGCCACCCCGGCACGGCGACGATCCGTCCCTCGAGGCCGCGGTCGGCCTGCTCACGGGATGGGCGGCGCAGGTCGCCGGAGGGGAACGGGTGGACGCGCGTCTGCTCGCGACCCGCGAGGACGTCAAGGCGGTCGTGAACGGGCGGCCGAGTCGCCTCGATGACGGCTGGCGCGCCGCGATGATCGGCGAGGACGTGCACGCGCTCGTGAACGGCGACGCGGTGATCCGCCTCGTGGGCGGCGGCCGCCGGCTCAGCCTCGAGCGCCGGCCAGACCGGAGCGAGTGAGGTCGTCCGCGACGGGCGCGGCCGCGTCGCGCTCGTCTGCGAGCGCCCGGGCCGCGGCCAACCCTGCGACGCCGCACGCGAGCGCGGCGATGCCGAAGAGGCGCGAGCGGGCCGGGAGCCCGCGGGTGAGCAGCAGCGCGAGACCGTCGATGATGTCGACCGCGGCGCCCGTGCCGACCCACTCGGCGTCCTGTGTCCCCTCCTTCACCGACGTCAGCGCGCCCAACCCGAGCGCGACGTCGCGCGCGCCGACCATCCGTGCGAGGGAGCGCGCTGCGGGCGCCTGATCGCCGTGCGCGAACGTAGCGGCGAGCCCGGGCAGCGCGCACCCGACCGCACCCACTGCGACGCGTGCACGTGCGACGCCGAGCGCCAGCATCCTCGGTTCGACGGGAAGATCCATCGCCGCATCGTGCCATAACGTGCCGCCATGCCTCCGCGCCGTCTCCATTGGTCGACGCCGCGAGCGGCGTCTCCTCCGGCTTCGACCGTCGAGGCCGCTCGAAGCCGGCCCAACGTGCTGCTGGTCATCACCGATCAGGAGCGCGAGCGGTCGTGGGTTCCCGACGACGTGTGGTCCGGCCTGACGCACCGGCGGCGGCTCTGCGCCGCCGGGATGGAGCTGCGCTCCCACTACACCCACTCGTCGCCCTGCTCGCCGTCACGGGCGACGCTGCTCACCGGGCTGCACGTCCCGGAGCACGGGGTGACCGACAACGTGTTCGTCGATCCGGTGCAGCCCGACCTCCACACGGACACGCCGACGATCGGGCACCGGTTCGCGCGGGCCGG
The DNA here is from genome assembly GCA_036559825.1 of Acidimicrobiia bacterium. Lineage (GTDB taxonomy): Bacteria > Actinomycetota > Acidimicrobiia > IMCC26256 > PALSA-555 > DATBSK01. Next base: position 4,901 of record DATBSK010000199.1, read on the forward strand.
CTACCGCACCGCATACCTCGGCAAGTGGCACCTCTCGTACGGCAACCCTGCGATCGAGCGGTACGGGTTCTCCGACTGGACGGGCGAGGACTGGGCCTGGACGGGACTTGCGGGCACCGGTGCCTACTACGACGAGGTGATCGCGGCACAGGCCGCGTCGTGGCTCGCGGCGCACGGCGGTGACGAGACGCCCTGGCTCCTCGTGGTGGGGCTCGTCAACCCCCACGACATCGCGTGGTATCCGGCCGATCAGCCCGACTACCAGGCCGCGCATCCCGACCGCACCGCGGAGTACTCCCGCCTGCTGCCCGTGCCGATCCCGGATCGCGCCCCGATCGCGACGTTCGACGACGACTACCCCGAGCGGTTCGCGCTGCCCGACAACTTCGATGACGACCTGCAATCGAAGCCCGCGGTGCAGCATGCGTGGCGATGGGAGGAGAACCACTCGATGTTCGGGTGGCTCGACCTCGACGACGAGCGGGTGTGGCGACGCTGCCTCGACTACTACTGGCGGCTGCACGAGCTCAACGACGGGCACGTGGGCACGATCCTCGACGCGCTCGTCGCATCGGGTGGGTGGGACGACACCGTCGTCGCGCTCACCAGCGACCATGGCGAGCAGGCGGGCTCGCATGGCCTGCGCGGCAAGGGCCCGTTCGCGTACGAGGAGATCATGCACGTCCCGCTCGTCGTGCGTGCACCAGGTGTCACGTCACCGGGCACGTCGTCGCGCGCGCTGACGTCCTCGGTCGACGTCACCCCGACGCTGTGTGCGCTCGCCGGCATCGTGGCGGACGACGAGAGCACCGAGGCGCTCGGTCCGGTCTCGGGGACCGATCTCACGCCGCTGCTGCGGGGCGACGTTGCGCAGATCCGCGACCACGTCCTGTTCGCACAGGCGCAGGGCTGGCACCAGAGCTGCCTCGCGCAGCGGTACGCGCTGCGCGGCGTCTTCGACGGGCGCCACAAGTACGTCCGCTACTACGGCGTCGGTGGTGGCTGCGACAACCTGGGCCGGCAGCTCCCGTGGGCCCCCGAGATGCGCTTCGGTCCCGACGCCCCCTTCGGTGACCAGGAGCACGAGCTCTATGACCTCGTCCAGGACCCGGGTGAGCTCCGGAACCTCGCCCACGAGCCCGCCCGGCGCGCCGAGCTCGTCGACCGCTTCGACCACCTCCTCGAACTCGAGCGCGCGGCGTTCCGGACGTGGAGGCCCGCCGGCCCCGGGTCCGGCAGCACCCACGAGGCCCCGATGGTGGAGCGGTCGGAGTGGTTCACCTGAGCGGATCCTGGGAACAAGCCGGGGGCCTGCGTCGTTCGAGGTGCAGGTGCTCCGCGCCCCGCGGGGGACGGCGCCCGGACGTGGCCGGGACGCCGGTGCGGTGCGAGCCGCCGACACCACGGCGACGAATGGAGGCACGATGCCCACTCTGGTGCGGGAGTCGACCCGCAGCGCGCCGATGCCCGCAGCGCCATCCGAGCCCGCGACGCCGGCGAACGAGGTCGTCGTGCGCGTCGTCGGGGACCGCCCTGCGCAGGCTGGTGGCGGTCGTCAGCGCACCGGGCTCACGCTGCGCGGCGTCCTCATCGCGCTCGTGGTCGGCGCGGTCGGGCTCGCGCTGTTCCTCGTCGCCGGCGCGCTGACCGGGCTCTTCCACCTCGAGAACCCCTTCGGCACGAGCCGTGTCGACCGCACGCCGCCCGCGCTGCTCAAGCAGCTCTCGAACCTGTCCGACTACCACGCCGCCCAGGCGACGTTCCTCGTGCGCGTCGACGTCGAGGACGACGTGGCGGTCGTGCCGTCGTTCCTCGCCGGCGAGCGGACCCTGTTCAACGCCACCGGCACCGTCGACGCGACCGTCGACTTCTCGAAGCTCTCGACCGACGCGGTGCAGGTCAGCGGCGACACCGTGACCATCACGTTGCCGGAGCCGGCCTACGCCAAGCCGGTCGTCGATCCCACGCGCAGCGAGGTCGTCGACCGCGACCGCGGGCTCGTGAACCGCATCGGCGACGTGTTCGGGGACGACACGAACAACGAGCGCGATCTCTACGTCCTCGCCGGCAAGAAGCTCGCGGCCGCCGCGCGGGAGAGCAACCTCCGCGCACGCGCGGAGAAGAACACGCGGCTCATGCTCGAGGGGCTCGTCGGCCGTCTCGGCTTCACGCACGTCGACGTCACGTTCACGCCCGCGGTGCCCTCACCGCGTCCCGCTCCGACGAAGTAGCCGCCCCTACGGCGCGCCTGAGTACGCGTCCTGGAGGCCGTACCGGGGGAAGGGCCCGAAGAAGCCGTGCTCGTGGAGGCCGTAGCCGACCGCGCCCGGCGTGCCTTCGACGCGCTGCTCGAATCGCGCCACCTGGTCGACGAGGGTGAACTGCCCGATGCCCTCGATCTCGGGGACCTTGAACTCGCGACCCTGCACGACGAGCGGCCCCTGGTACATCCCGTGCCGCCAGTCGTCCTCGACGCCGTAGCCCGTCCCGATCGCGATGTAGGCCGGGAGCAGCGGCGTCACGTCGATCTCGAGGTTGCCCTCCGGTGCTTCCGGGAAGCGCAGCACCGAGCGGTCGACCATGCGGGTGCCGGTGCGCAGGGTGTGCTCGTGCTCGGGGCGACCGAGCCACTCGGGATCGCGTGACGGGTCGGCCCAGATGCGCATCGCCTCTTCGAGCACGCGCTCGCCGTTGGCTTGCTCGTTGAGCATGTAGAGGATGGAGTGGTCGGCGAACTGCATGGGGTCGTAGTTCCACATGCCGCTCATCTGACCCTCGCCCTGCCGGATCCCCGGGTGCTCGGGTTCGCCGTGGGGGCGGACGCCCCACGACCGGTCCCGCGTTCCCCACCAGCGGTCGGGCGTCACCGCGAACGTCTCGCCCGCGACGTCGAGGGTCCCCGACCAGCACCCCGTCTGCGCGAACCGCATCGTGTCGAATAGGACGCGCCCGTACTTGCGGACGTACTGACGCGGCTCCTCGAAGGCCGGCATCGCGCCTTCCCACGTGAGGTCGCACGAGATCGCGAGCTCGCCCGAGTCGGCGTCGGTCATGGTGTGCGACGACGGGTCACACACGAAGCGCACCTTGTGCAGCGGCTCGAGCACCTCGACGCGGATCGGGCCGATCGACGTGTCCATGCGGTCCTCGAGCACCTTCGACGCGCGCACGACGTGCTGGAGCTCGCCGCGGCGCACGCACACGAACGTGTCCGTGACCCCGAGGTTCGGGTACTGCCCGAGCCCCATCACCATGAAGAGCTCGTCGGTCGACCCGTGCATGTTGAAGTAGTAGCGGTCGTAGAAGTTGCGGTCGCTCGTGCCGACGTGCCGGACGGTGTCGGCGACCTGGTGCACGGGGAAGTCGTCCCAGGAGGAGAGCGACGGGTGGTAGGCGGGGTGCGTCATGGGCTGGATTCGACCACGCGGGGCGGCGAGGGCACCAGCCCGGACGCACCGACCAGCGGCAGGTCGCGAGAGGTGACGACGCCCGGTGCCGTCGCGCACACCGCGGGGATGGCGTTCACCGTCACGGGTCGCCCTGCGTGCACGCGCCGTGGCTGTCGTAGACGCGCGTCTCGCGCTCGGCCATCGCCATCCCGGCCGCGTGCTGGAACGGGCTCATGCCACCGGGCTCCCACGGCCCGATCGACCCGGCGCGCACCGCGGCGTCAGACTTCGCCACGACGTGCAGCATGCGCCGCACCTCGGCGAGGTCGAGCGGTGCGAGCTCGAACCAGTCGAGCCGCAGGAAGTCGACGCTGTCGTCGTCGCGCCGCTCGTCGCTGCAGAGCGCGCCGCGCCGCATCGCATCCGCGAGGCGAACCACGACGCGCGGGTCGGTCGAGAGGTGGCCTGTGTCGTACTCGAACAGCCCCGCGTCGGCCCGGAGGTAGCCGGTCTCGAAGAGGGAGATGACCATTGCGAGCAGCGAGAAGCCGTGAGGGTCGTCGTTGGCGCGCGCGATGAACGCGAAGGCCTCGAGCTCGTTCTCGACGGTCGTCCCGTAGTCCGCGAGCACGTGCACCCAGTCGTGCTGCGCGAGCAGCGGCGGCGCCGAGCCCGGCCGTCCCGGGAACTCGAACCCGCGCGCTCGGTACAGCTCCCAGACGCGCCGACCGAGCGTGCCGGGAGGCAGGTCCTCGAGCGCCGACCACTGCGCGGCCAGCGCCGGGTCGGCGACGGCGCTCTCCCAAGCGCTCTCGAGCTCGCGCGAGGTGTGCAGGGCGCCGGCGTCGGACGGGTGCCATGTCGACGTGTACCCGTTGCGCTGGAAGTCGAGCGCGGCGAGCCCGAGCGCGCCACTCGAGAACCGCTGCGCAACCGACAGCATGTCGTCGTCGACGCCGAGGGCACCGGCGTACGACCGGACGCGCTCGACCACGGCTCCGGGCAGCGGCCGGAGCACGAGCGCGCCGAGGAGCATGAAGTGGACCATCCGGGTCCGGAAGTCGCGGTTGCGCCGGGCGAGGGCGGCGGCGTACTCCTCCGCGCTGATCGGCGCGAGCGACGACGCGTCGACCTGGTGCCCGGTCATGGCGTCGCTGATCGCCTCGATGAGGGCAGCCTGCAGCGGGGTGAGCCCGTCGTCGGGTGCCGAGGCCGAGGCGACGCCGCGGGCGATGATCAGCGTCTCGGCCGCGTCGGGCGGGGTCAGCAGCGGTGTCTCGGGTTCGGGGATCGTCGTGCTCACGTGGCTATCTCGGCGCTCTCGGCATCCCGAGACCGATCATCGCGATGAGGTCGCGCTGGATCTCGTTGGTGCCGCCCCCGAAGGTGAAGATCGTGTTCGCTCGGTACGCGCGCTCGAGCCTTCCGGCGAGCACCGCGCCGGTGGTTCCCTCTTCGAGGTACGCGACCGGTCCGATGATCTCCATGAGCACGCGGTAGCACTCGAGCGTCACCTCGGTGCCGAAGACCTTGGTCGCCGACGCGTCGGCAGGGTTCAACCCCGTGCTCGCCGCCCACGCGACCCTCCAGTTCATGAGCTTCAGCAGCTCCGCGCGGGCGTGCACCCGCGCGAGCGCGATGGCGACCCATTCCTCGTCGATGACGCGCCGGCCGTCGGCGA
>DATBSK010000200.1:0-6149 GCA_036559825.1 Acidimicrobiia bacterium
ATCGAGATGGGCGCGATCGCGATCCGCCGGGCGCTCGCCGATGCCGGCGTCGCGTGGCGCGACATCAAGTTCGCGTTCGGTGGCAGCTACGAGGTCGACAACCCCGACGCGGTGGTCGCGCTCCTCGGACTCACCGGAATCCCGTTCACCGACGTGTACAACGGGTGCGCCACCGCCGCGAGCGCGCTCACGCTCGCCGCGAACACGATCCGGCTCGGTGAGCACGATCTCGGCATCGCCGTGGGCATGGACAAGCATCTCCCGGGCGCGTTCACCGCCGATCCGAGCAACTACGCGTGCCCGCCGTGGTACGGCGAGCTCGGCCACTTCATCACGACGAAGTTCTTCGGCATGAAGATCAACAAGTACATGGCCGACCACGGGATCTCCAGCTCGACCCTCGCGAAGGTGGCGGCGAAGGGGTATCGCAACGGCGCGCTGAACCCCAACGCGTTCCGCCGCAAGCCGCTCTCGGAGGAGGAGATCCTCGCGTCTCCGATGCTCAACTACCCGCTGACGCAGTACATGTTCTGCAGCCCGGACGAAGGCGCGGCGGCGGTGGTGCTGTGTCGAGCCGACCAGGCACGGCGCTACACCGACACGCCGATCTACCTGCGGGCGTCGACGGTGCGGACTCGGCGGCTCGGAGCGTTCGAGGTGCACAGCCCGTGGCTGCCGATCGAGGAGACGGAGGGGGCGACGGTCGACGCGTCACGCGCCGCGTACGAGATGGCGGGAATCGGGCCCGAGGACGTCGACGTCGTGCAGCTCCAGGACACCGATGCGGGCGCCGAGGTGATCCATCTCGCCGAGAACGGCTTCTGCGCCGACGGCGAGCAGGAGGCGCTCGTCGCCGACGGCGCGTTCGAGATCGACGGGCCGCTCCCGGTCAACACCGACGGCGGGCTCATCGCGAACGGTGAGCCGATCGGCGCGTCCGGGCTCCGGCAGGTCCACGAGATCGTGCTCCAGCTCCGCGGCCAGGCGGGGGAGCGGCAGGTGTCGGGGGATCCGTTCGTCGGATACACGCAGCTCTACGGCGCGCCCGGCACCGCGGGCGTGTCGATCCTGTCCCGCTGACGCATCGTGGACACGCGCGACACCCCCGAGCAGGCCGAGCTGCGCCGCTCCGCACGCCAGCTCGCGCGCGACCTCGGGCCCGCAACCGTGGGTGACCTCGACGACGCGACGCGCACGAAGCGTCTGTCCGTTGCCGTTCGTGACGCCGGTTGGCTGGAGCTCCGACACGATGGTGGGGACGGTGCGCCGCTCGCGAGTGGCGTCGAGGCGGCGATCGTCGCCGACGCGCTCGGTGGCGGCGTCGCGGACACTGCGTTCGCGGGCCCCGTCCTCGCGGCGGATCTCGCTCGTCGCGCCGGCGCGGCTGCGGGCGACGGCGCGGTCGTGGCGTTCCCGTTCTCGCTCACCACGCCGGCGCTGGTCGACGGCGCGCGTACCACCGCGCCGCTCTCCGCCGTCGACGTCGCCGGCGATCACGACCGCGCGGCGTACGTCGTCGTGCCGGAAGGTCCCGGGTACCGCCTCGCTCAGGTGGCGCTCGACGGCGCGCCCGCGCAGGGCTCCGATCTCACCCGTTCGGTGCGCGTGATCCCGGCAGGAGCGCCCGTGCAGGAGGTCATGAGAGAGCGCGCCCTCACGGCCGACGACCTCGCCGGTTGGACCGCGCTGGGCCTTGCGCTGACGAGCGCCGACCTCGTCGGCGTGATGCGCGGCGTGCTCGACGTCACCGTGGCCTACGCAGCCGAGCGACGCCAGTACGACGTCCCGATCGGCTCGTTCCAGGCCGTGCAGCACCTCCTCGCCGAGGCGCACTGTCTCATGGAAGGTTCGCTCAGCGCATCGCTCCACGCGTCGTGGGCGGTCGACGCGCTCCCGCCCGAGCAGGCGCGGACCGCGGGCCGGGTCGCCAAGGCGTACTGCGCACGCGCCGGGCGCACGGTGTGTGAGACGGCGATCCAGGTGCACGGTGGCATCGGGAACACCTGGGAGTGCATCGCGCACGTGCATCTGCGGCGTGCGTTGCTCTCGTCGAAGTGGTTCGGCGACGCCGGCGAGCAGCTCCGTGGCCTCGAGCGGGAGCGTCTGGGACATGCCGGGGTGACCGATGGACTTTCGTGACTCGCCCGCAGAGGCGGAGTTCCGGGCGCGCCTGCGCGCGTGGCTCGCCGAGCACGACCCCGGCCTGCCGACGTCGTCGACGGACGACGAGTACTGGGCCCGGCAAGCCGAATGGCACACCTCCCTCTACGATGCCGGCTTCTTCGGGCTGAGCTGGCCGGAGCGCTACGGCGGGCACGACCTCCCGCCGGTGTACGACGTGATCCTCGACGAGGAGCTCGCCGCGGCGGGTGCGCCACCCCGGCCGAGCCTCGGGTACCTCGTGCAGGGGATCACGGTGCACGGCAGCGACGCGATCAAGGAGCGCTTCCTCCCCGGGATCATCAGCGGACGGGACCGCTGGTGCCAGGGCTTCAGCGAGCCCGACGCGGGCTCCGATCTCGCGTCGTTGCGCACGACGGCGACTCGCGACGGCGACGACTTCGTCATCGACGGCCACAAGATCTGGACGAGCTACTCCGACGTGGCCGACTGGTGCTTCCTGCTCGCGCGCACCGATCCCGACGTGCCGAAGCACAAGGGCCTGTCGCTCCTCGCGGTGCCGATGGACCAGCCCGGCATCGAGCAGCGGCCGCTGCGGATGATCAACGGCATTACGAGCGAGTTCGGGCAGGTGCTCTTCGACGGCGCGCGCACGCCCGCGGCGAACATGATCGGCGAGCCGGGGGAGGGGTGGCGGGTCGCGATGACGATCGTCAGCCACGAGCGTGAGCCGGGGGAGCTCGGCTACGTCGCGCGGTACGCGAAGACGGTGAAGGAGCTCGAGTCGACGGTGCGTGCTGACCCGGGCTCGTTCCGCAGCGATCAGCGCGAGGCCGTCTCGTGGGCGTACGTCCAGACCGAGATGCTGCGTCTGCACGTGTGCCGCCGGCTCTCGGAGCGGCTCGACGGGATCGACCACGGCCCGGGCGGCTCGATCGACAAGCTGCTCATGACGTGGGTCGAGCAGTCGGTCGGCGCAGCAGCGCTCGACGTCTCGGGTCCGGCGGCAGTGACGGATGCCGACGACGTCGCGCTCAAGATCTATCTCTACAGCCGGGCGCAGAGCGTCATGGGTGGGACGTCCCAGATCCAGAAGAACATCGTCGCAACGCGCATCCTCGGCCTGCCCACCGGCTGACCGCTCGCTCGAAGGAGACGGATGGACTACGACCTGCCCGGCGTCATCCAGGTGAAGGCCGACGGCCCGGTCCGGATCGTCACGCTCACGCGTCCCGACCAGCTCAACGCCGTCAACGACGACCTGCACCGTGCGCTCGCACTGGTCTTCCCGCAGCTCAGCGCGGACGCCGACGCGCGTGTCGCGGTCATCACGGGCGAGGGGCGCGCGTTCTCCGCGGGCGGCGACTTCGATCTCCTCGACCGGATGGCGAAGGATCGTGCGCTGCGCCGCGACACGATCGCTGAGGGTCGGGACATCGTCGTGAACATGATCCGGTGCCGCGTCCCCGTGATCGCCGCGGTGAACGGGCCCGCGGTCGGTCTCGGGTGCAGCGTCATCGCGCTGTCCGACGTCGTCTACATGGCCGAGTCGGCCTACCTGTCGGACCCGCACGTCGCCGTCGGACTCGTGGCCGCGGACGGCGGGCCGGTCACCTGGCCACTGCACACCAGCCTGCTCCTGGCGAAGGAGTACGCGTTCACCGGTGAGCGGATCACCGCGGCGCGTGCGGCCGAGATCGGCCTCGCCAACCACGTCTGCCCGGACGACGAGGTGCTGTCCGAAGCGCTCGCGGCGGCACACAAGATCGCCGCTCTCCCGCAGCAGGCGGTCGAGGCGACGAAGCGCGTTCTCAACCTCCACCTCGAGCGGGCGCTGCTCGCCACCATCGACTTCGCGCTCTACGCGGAGAACGAGTCGTTCGACACCGACGAGCTGCGGGCGAACGTCGACCGCTTCCTCGCGCGCGAGCGCTGACCGCATGGAGCTCTCGACCTTCCGCAAGGAGCTCGACGACTGGCTCGACGAGCACGAGCGAGAGCTCGCGCCGCGGCACGAGGGCCTCGGCACGCTCGAGGAGAAGATGGCGCAGCTCGCGAAGGTGAAGCGGCTCGCCTACGACGCGGGCTGGACGCGCTGGGGATGGCCGGAGCGCGTCGGGGGCCTGGGTGGGTCCTCGATCCTGCGTGCCTATCTCGGCGAGGCACTGACCCTGCGCGACATCGTCGAGCCGGACGTGTACTGCATGACCGAGGTGCTCGCGCCGACGATGATCAACTTCGCTGCACCCGAGCTCGCGGCCGAGATGGTCCCCCGTCTCTTGCGCGGCGACGAGACCTGGTGCCAGGGGTTCTCGGAACCCGGCACGGGCAGCAACCTCGCGTCCCTGACGTGTCGCGCCACGCGCGCCGACGACGGCTGGCGGGTGAACGGTCAGAAGGTGTGGACGAGCTTCGCCCAGTTCGCGGACCGCTGTGTGCTCCTCACCCGCACCGGTTCGCCGGAGTCTGCCCACCGCGGCATCACCGCGCTGTTCGTCGACATGGACACGCCGGGGATCACGGTCCGGCCCATCGCGGGGATGCACGGCTCCGACGAGTTCTGCGAGGTGTTCTACGACGACGCGGCGGTGCCATTCGAGCGCACCCTCGGTGAGGTCGACCAGGGCTGGGCCGTGGCGATGGACCTGCTCCCGTACGAGCGCAGCACCTCGCTGTGGCACCGCGGTGCATATCTGCAACGGCGACTGGAGCGACTCCTCGCCGAGGTGCCACCCGGCGCCCTGAGCGCCGCGGAGGTCGGCGAGGTCACGCAGCTGCTGCTCGCGTTCCGCGCGCGGTCGCGCGCGACGCAGCACCGGATGGCAGGAGGCGAGGCACTCGGGGCGGAGACGTCGATCGACAAGGTGCTGCTCGCCACCACGGAGCAGGCGGTCATGGACCTGGTCGCTCGAGGGCTGGCTGCCGAGCTCCTCGTCGACGACGACGCCACCGGCGAGCGCTGGCGCGCCGAGTTCCTGTACTCGCGCGCGGCGACGATCTACGGCGGGACCGCCGAGGTCCAGCGCAACATCATCGCCCGCCGCCTGCTCGACCTCGGGGACGACCGGTGACGAGCGATCGTGGGGAGCCGGGTATCCCGGCGAGCAGGGAGCGTGGCCCGCGGAGGCGACGGCTTCGCCGACCGCCGGAGCAGGAGCCGGCGCTTGCGCCGGCGACCGGTCGTGTCGGCGGCCCGGCGCGCAGCGCCAGGAGCGGATGACATGGATGTCTCGGAGGCCGAGCTCTTCGAGCGCAGCGTCCGTCGGGCCACCGAGCGGCACAGCGGCGACGCGCTCGATGATGCGCTGACGGAGCTCGGTTGGCCGGACGCGCTGGCCGCCGACCCGCACACCGCGGTGTCGGTCCTCTTCCCCCTGCTCGGAGCGGCACCCGCCGCCTCGTCGGCACTCGATCAGGTGGTCTCGACGGGTCTCGGCATGCGCGACATCGCCGATCCGATGGTGCTGCCGGCGCTCGGCAGCTGGGCCGCACCCGCCGTCGTGGCCGGTGACCGCGTCTCGATCCGGGGGTTGGGCACCGCGGCGGTGCGTCGAGGTGCGCGCGCCGTCGTCGTCGCGGGGCGCGACGGTGACGGCACCACGGTGGCGATGGTCGCGACCTCCGACCTCACGCTCCGGCCGGTGCGCGGCATCGATCCCGACTTCGGCCTGGTGGAGGTGACGGCAGAGGCCGTCGACACCGATCTGTCCCTGGGCGCGCCGTCCAACCCGTGGGGGGCGGCCGTCGTCCTCGCCCAGGTCGCGCTGAGCGCCGAGATCCTGGGCGCGGCCCGCGCGATGCTCGCGCTGGCCCGCGAGCACGCGCTCGATCGGATCCAGTTCGACCAGCCGATCGCCAAGTTCCAAGCGGTCCGCCATCGGCTCGCCGAGACCCTGGTCGCGATCGAGACCGCCGATGGCGCGGTCCAGGCCGCGCGGGAGGAGCCGTCACGCGAGCTCGCGGCCGTCGCGAAGGCGCTCGCGGGGCGCGGGGCCCTGACCGCATCCCGGCACTGCCAGCAGGTGCTC
>DATBSK010000201.1:0-1818 GCA_036559825.1 Acidimicrobiia bacterium
CCCCCCCCCCCCCCACCAAACAGGAAAGCGAGCTGCCCGCCGACGTCGCCGGCTTCGAGGCCGCGGCGCACGACTGTGTCGACGCGTTCGCGTGGGAGTACCTCGCGCGCGGCAGCGGCCGAGACGTGACGCTCCGCGAGAACCTTGCGGCCTGGGAACGCTGGACGCTGCTCCCGCGCGTGCTGCGCGACGTCTCCGCGATCGACACCGCCACGACCGTGCTCGGCGAACGCGTGTCCGCCCCGATCCTCGTGGCTCCCACCGCGATGCACCGTTTCTTCTGCGACGAGGGTGAGCTGGCGACCGCGCGCGCCACGACGGCCGCCGGGACCGTCTTCATCGTGTCGATGGCGGCCACGACCTCGGTCGAGGACGTCGCTGCCGCCGCTCCCGACGGGGTGCGTTGGGCACAGATGTACATGCTGCGCGACCGCGGCCGGACGAAGGCACTCGCCGAGCGCGCGCGGGACGCCGGGTACCGGGCGATCGTGGCGTCGGTCGACGGCGCGGCCGTCGGTCGGGGCGACGTGCGCGCGCGGGGCGGATCGCTCTCCCCACCCGAGTGGGTCCGGTACCCGAACCTGGCCTCGCCCGACGATCCCGACACGTCCGACATCATGGGGCTCGTCTCGGACTTCGACCCGTCGGTCACGTTCGACGATCTCGCGTCCTTCGGCGAGTGGAGCGGGCTCCCGGTCGTCGTCAAGGGCGTCCTGCGAGCGGACGACGCCGCCGCCGCGGTCGCCGCGGGTGCCTCGGCCGTCGCGGTGTCGAACCACGGCGGACGCATCTTCGACGGGGTCGCCGCGACCGCCGACGTCCTCGCCGAGGTCGTGGACGCGGTCGACGGGCGCGCCGAGCTCTACGTGGACGGCGGCATCCGCTCGGGGACCGACGTCGCCAAGGCGGTCGCACTCGGGGCACGGGCGGTGCTCAGCGGTCGCCCCATCCTCTGGGGCCTCGCAGTCGCCGGCGAGGCGGGCGTCGCCGAGGTGCTGCGCCTGCTCCGTTCCGAGCTGGAGGCCGCGATGGCGTTCTGCGGGGCCCGCAGCCTCGACGAGCTCACCCGGGATCTCGTGCGGCCCAGGAATGCGTGCGCGCACGGATGATCGGAGCCCCTCCGACCCGCATGCTGCGGGCAGTCCGCTGAGAGGAGGCTCGATGAGAAGGCTGGCGGGGTGTGTGGGGATCGCGGTGCTGGTGTGCTCCGTGTCGCTGGTGGCGGGGGCCACGGCCGGCGTCGCCCGGACGAGGGCCGGGTCGTCCTCGGCGACGAGCTCCATCGCGACCTTCCCGGACGGCGCGGGCAGCGCCCGCGTGGGGATCGTGGTGCAGGACGGCCGGTTCAAGGCCTACGTCTGCAGCCTCGACGAGGACTTCAACCTCGAGTACGCACGCTGGTACGAGGGGAAGGTCGGGAGCGGCGGCGCGATCCGCAAGACGAGCCCGGACGGCGTCACCTTCAAGGCGACGGTCACTGACGACGCCTTCCAGGGTGAGGTGATCAGCGCCGACAAGCAGTCGCTGTCGTTCGACGGGGGCCCGGTTCCCGCTGGGACCGACCACATCGGCCTGTACCGGGGTGCCGGCAAGTACGCGGGCAAGCCGGTGCTCGTCGGCGCGGTGATCGACGAGGACGGGACCTTCGCGTCGACGACGCAGTTCGTCGGCAAGATCCGCTTCGTCACGCCCGTTGCCGACCAGCCGACGACGCTCGGCGAGAAGCACCTCGCCGTGTACCTCGGCCCGGACGAGACGCCCTACCTCGCCGCGCTCGTCACCGCGCTGCGCTGAACGGTCACTTGTTTTGGTCGATCG
>DATBSK010000202.1:0-25113 GCA_036559825.1 Acidimicrobiia bacterium
GTCTGGGATCCGGACCGCTCGAGCCTGCTGCTGCTGTTCGGGACGAACCCGGTCGTGTCGCACGGCTACGGCACGACCCTCGCGGACCCGGTCACGCGCCTGCGGGACTTCCGCGCCCGTGGTGGGCGACTCTGGGTCGCCGATCCGCGCCGCACCGAGACCGCGGCACTCGCCGACGTCCACGTCGCGATCCGCCCCGGGACCGACCACCACCTGCTGGCGTGGCTCATCCGCGAGCTGCTCGAAGACGGCGCCGATCCCGTCGAGCTGACGCGGCACTGCGATCCGGCCGACGTGGACCGGCTCATCGTCGCGCTCGCGCGCTTCGACAGCGCGACGGTCGTCGCTGCGACCGGTGTGGAGGAGCCGGTGCTCAACCGTCTTCGCGACGAGGTACGCAGCGCGGGGCGCGTGGCGGCCATGTGCGGCACCGGCGTGACGATGAGCCGCGACGGCGTCGTCGCCGAGTGGCTGCGCTGGGTGCTGCTGATCGTCACCGGCTCGGCCGACCGTGCCGGCGGCATGCGCTGCAACCAGGGTTGGCTGTTCCCCCTCGACGATCGCGACTGGGCGCAGCTCATCCGGAGTGACGGCGCGCGCGAGCCCGGACCGAGATCGCGACCCGAGCTCCCCCGTTGGCTCGGACAGCTTCCGTGCGTCGCGCTCGCCGACGAGATCGAGGCGGGTCCCTTGCGGGTGCTGCTCGTCGCCGGTGGCAACCCGCTCACGGCCTTCCCGGAGCCGGAGCGGACACGCGCCGCGCTCGAACGTCTCGACGCACTCGTCGTGCTCGACGTCGTCGCGTCCGAGCTCAGTGCGATCGCCACGCACGTGCTGCCCGTCGCCGGTCAGCTCGAGCGCGCCGACGCCTCGATGCTCGAGAACGTCGCGTTCGCCAACGGCACCCAGCACACACCTGCGGTCGTGCCGCCGGCAGCGCAGCGGCGGCCCGCGTGGTGGGTCGTGGCGCAGGTGGCGAGCCGGCTCGGGATCGACGTGCTCGGCGGCGCGGACCCCCACCGCTGCACCGACGAGGACCTGCTGCGCACGATCGCCGCGGGGAGCCGCGGCGGCTACGAGGCCCTCGTGACCGCTGGGCCCCACGGGGTGCGAGCGCCCGACCGGTACGGCTGGGTCCACGACGGGGTCCTCCCGCACGGCCGCTGGCGGCTCGCCCCGACCGAGCTCGTCGACCGGCTCGGCTCGATCGCGGCCCCCGACCCGGGACTCGTCCTGGCGCCGCGGCGACGGGCGCGGTCGATGAACTCGGCGCGGTACGTGGCGCCGGCCGACGTGCTCCGCGAGCCGGTCGACATCCGCATGCACCCGGGCGACGTCGCGGGGCGCGGCCTCGCCGACGGCAGGCGCGTCGTCGTGCGCAGCGCGCACGGCACGCTCGAAGGAGTGGTGCGCGCCGATCCGGCGGTCGGCGCGGGCGTCGTGTCGTGCACGCACGGCGACGTCCACGCGAACGTGGGCAGGCTCACGAGCGCGCGCGTCGACGTCGATCCCGTGACGGGAATGCCACGAGCATCGGGTGTCGCCGTGACCGTGGAGGCGACTCCTCAGGACACGACCGGCGGGAGCGCCGACCAGGGGAAGTCGATCCAGCGATCCGTCCGCCGCCAGACGTAGTCGCACCGCACGACCGAGCGCGACTTCTCGTAGAGCACGGCGGTCCGCAGCTCGGCGGCGTGCGGACGGATCGTGTCCGCGACGAGGCGCAGCGTCTCGCCCGTGTCGGCGACGTCGTCGACGACGAGGAGACGCTGGTCACCGAGATCAACGAGGTGCAGAGCGGGCGGGAGGATCACCGGGACGTCGAGACGCTCGTCGATCCCGGTGTAGTACTCGACGTTGATCACGCAGCAGTTCTTGAGCCCCAGTGCGTAGCTCACCGCACCGCCGACCGGCAGGCCGCCGCGCGCGATCGCGAGGAGCACGCTCGGGTCGAAGCCGTCCGCGAGCACCTGCGCCGCGAGCTCGCGCGCCGCGACCCCGAACTCCTCCCAGCTCAGGTGCTCGTGCTCGTCGTTCATGCGCCGGGTGACGCCGCGTCGTCGGTGTCGGGCGTCACGGCGACGCCGGCCGCGAGCAAGCGTTCGATCGGGACGAGGCCGGGGTCCTCGGCAGCTCGGCCAGAGCCGCGTCCGGAGCGCGGGCTACGTTCGGTCGGGCCACGCGGCGGCTCCTGTCCTGCACGTCGTTCCGGGGGTGCGATGCGGATCGGGATCATCACACCGATCGTCCTCCTGCTGCCGCGGTCCCACAACGAGTGGGAGGTCGGCGCGTCGGTCGACGACCTGGTCGCGGTGGCCACCGCGGCCGACCGGCTCGGCTACCACCACCTCACCGCGAGCGAGCACGTCGCGGTGCCCGTCGACGTGGAGGCGCGGCGGGGCAAGCGCTACTGGGACCTCCTGTCGACGCTGTCGTTCCTCGCCGCGGTCACCGAGCGGATCCGGCTCGCGACGAACATGGTCGTGCTGGCCTACCACCACCCGCTCGAGGTGGTGAAGCACTACGGCACGCTCGACCGGTTGAGCGGCGGTCGCGTGATCCTCGGAGTCGGGGTGGGCTCGCTGCGCGAGGAGTTCGAGCTGCTCGGCAAGCAGTTCCCGGGACGCGGCGCGCGCGCCGACGACGCGCTCCGCGCGATCCCGGCGGCGTGGGGCCGGCGGGAGCCGGCGTACGACGGCGAGCACTACACCTTCCGCGACGTGGTCGTGGATCCGCCGGGCGTCCAGGACCGAGTGCCGATCTGGGTCGGTGGCCGCACGAGCCGTTCGCTGCGCCGGGCGCTCGAGCTCGGGGACGCGTGGGTGCCGTTCCTGATCGGCCCGGGCGACGTGCGCTCCATGCTCGACCGGGCACAGCACTCGCCGGCCGCACAGGCGCGCGAGCGGCCGCTCGACGTCGCCCTGTGGCCCGAGCCCGCCATCGACGTGCTGGGCGAGCCCGCCCGCGTGCGCGAGCAGGCGGAGGAGCACGTCGCCGCGGGCGCGACGATCCTGAACTACCGCTTCCCGAGCCGTTCGCTCGCGCACCACCTCGAGCAGATGGAGGCGCTCGGGGAGGTCCTCGACCTCTCCTGGGAGACCTGACGCATGCCGTCCGGCGGAGTCGATCCGCGCCGTCCGGTGCTCGTGGGCGTCGGCATCTGCACGCAGCGCGTCGACGAGCCGGGCGCGGGCGACGAAGCCGTCGATCTCATGACGACCGCGGCCCGGCGCGCCGCCCACGACTGTGGCGCGCCCGCGATCCTCGAGGCGATCGACCGCGTCGCGGTGCCGCACGGCTCGTGGGGATACGCGGACCCCGGGCGCATCGTCGCCGACCGCGTCGGGTCACCCCACGCCCGCACCGTGCTCGTCAAGGCAGGCATCCCGCAGCAGACGCTGCTCGACGATGCGTACGCCGCCATCGGCTCCGGGGACCTCGACGTCGTGCTCGTCGTCGGCGGAGAGGCCGCGCACCGAGCGGCGGTCGCCCGCCGTGCCGGCGTCACCGCGCCCGAGATCGAGCAGCCCGGGGTCGAACCCGACGAGCTGCAGGTGCCGACGACCGAGATCGTCACCCGCATCGAGATCGACGGTGGCTTCGCGTCGGCGATGGCTCCGTTCGCGATGATCGACAGCGCGCTCCGCCACGCTGAGGGGCGCTCGCTCGACGAGCACCGCGACGACATCGCGCGCCTGTGGTCCGGCTTCAACATCGTTGCCGGCACGTTCCCGCACGCGGCGTTCCCCGAACGACGCGACGAGGCCTTCCTGCGCGAGCCCAGCCGCCAGAACCGCCCGTTCGCGTTCCCGTACAACAAGTGGCACTGCGCGCAGATGAACGTCGACCAGGCCTCGGCGCTGCTCATCTGCAGTGTCGAGCACGCACGCCGGCTCGGTGTCGACCCCGATCGCACCGTGTACCCGCTCGTCGCGCTCGAGTCGAGCTTTGCCGCGCCCGTGTCACAGCGGCGCGAGATCCATCGCTGGCCGGGCATGGAGGTGCTCGGTCGCGCGGCCGAGGCGCATCTCGGCCGCCCGCCGGCGAGCTCGGACCTCTCCGAGGTCTACAGCTGCTTCCCCGCGGCCGTCCGCGTCCAGCAACGCGCGCTCCGGCTCCCGGTCGACGGCGTGCCGACGATCACGGGTGGTGAGACCTTCGCCGGTGGTCCGTGGAACAACTTCGTCCTGCAGACGACCGCGGCGATGGCCGAGCGGGTGCGCGCGGAGCCCGGCGTCACCGGCCTCGTCACGACGGTGAGCGGGCTGCTGAACAAGCCCGGGCTCGCGGTGTACTCGGCGGTGCCCGAGGTGCCGCTCCTCGCGCGCGACCTCGCCGCAGAGGCCGACCGCGCCACCGAGCGGCTGGAGGTCGTCGCGGGGTATCAGGGACCCGCGCGGGTCGCGGCGTACACCGTCGCCTACGACGGGCTCGAGCCCGTGCGCTGCACCGCGATCGCCGACACCGTCGCGGGGACGCGCGTCGTCGCGAGCCGCACCGATCCCGATCTCGCGCGGCGCGTCACGCGGGAGGAGCTGATCGGGACGGAGATCGACGTCGACGCAACGGAGTTCCGCGTCTGACGGCGCAGCTCCGGCTCAGACGCCTTCCTCGGGGATGGCCTCCCACCACTGGCACCACCAGCTCGCACCGACGAGGATGCGCACCTTCGGGTGCCAGCAGTACGAGATGGCTGCACTGTTCTCGAGGTAGTAGCGGCAGTTCTCGCACTGCTCCTGACCGTTCGGCTGGGCCTTGAGCACGGCGTTCTCGGCCAGGTGACGGAGCTCGATGGCGAGCTTCTCGTCCTCTTCCTTGGGTTCCGGCTCGGGGATCACGTAGTCGGACACGTCGCGCAGTCTCCAATTCGTCGTCTCTGACATCCGTACCTGAGAACGGGACCGGGCGTCACCCGCCCGAGAGCGCCTGCATGATGACGACCTCGTCCGCGTCGCCGACCGCGACGTCGAGGTCGCGTTCACTCTCGCCGTTGAGGAACACCTTCATGTGCTTGCGGATCTGGCCCTGCTCGTCGACCATCCGGAACCGGATCCCCGGATACCGGCGGTCGAGGTCGACGAGCACCTCGCCGAGCGTCGCACCGTCGGCGTCGACCTCGGCGCGCTGCTCGGTGTAGGAGCGCAACGGAGTCGGGATCCGTACCTTCATCGCGCGCGCTCACGCAGCGCGGGTGCCGTGCTCGACGGAGAAGATCTCAGGGAGGTGCTCGGCGATCGGTCGCCACGAGGCACCTTCGTCGGTGCTCGCCCAGAGCTCGCCGCTCGTCGTCCCGAAGTACACGCCGACCGGGTCGCCGTCGTCGACCGTCATCGCCTGCCGCTTGACCGTGTACCAGGCCTGCTCGGGCATCCCGGAGTCGCAGCGCGTCCAGGACTCGCCCGCGTCTCGCGTCACGTACGCCGCCGGTCGCCCGTCGGGGCTCGTGCGCGGCCAGACGTCGGTCCCGTCCATCGGGAAGACCCACGCGGTGTCGGGATCGCGCGGGTGCAGCTCGATGGGGAAGCCGATGTCGCCGACGTCGCGCGGCATGTTGTCGCCGATGCGGATCCAGCGTCCGTCGGTGCGCTCCATGCGGTAGATGCCGCAGTGGTTCTGCTGGTACAGGCGGTCGGGCCGGAGCGGGTGCAGCCGGACGCAGTGCGGGTCGTGACCGAACTCGGGCTCGGGATCGGGCTGGAAGAGCGCGAGGCAGCCGGCGTTCAGCGGCTTCCAGTCGCCACCGGTGTCGGTGCTCTCGAAGACCCCGCCGGCCGACAGCCCGAGATAGAGGTGCGACGGGTCGCGGGGGTCGACGACGACGGAGTGCAGCATCGACCCGTCGGGCGTGTTCTCCTCGGGCCACTCCGCCCAGGTCGCCCACATCGGGTGGTCGTTCCACCCGTCGACCGGCGCCCACGTGTCGCCGGCATCCTCGGTGCGGAACAGCCCCTGCGGCGTGCCGCCCGCGTACCAGACGCCGGGTTCGTCGGCGTGGCCGGGCGTGAGCCAGAACACCGCACGCAGGCTCCGCTCGAGCGGGTCACCCGCGGCGAACTGCGGCGGGTGGGTGGCCTCCGACCACGAGCGACCGAAGTCGTCCGAGCGGAAGACGGTGGGCCCGAGGTGGCCGGTGCGTGTGGCGACGAGCAGCGTGCGCCCGTCGCGCGGATCGAGCACCGCGTGCTGCATCACGTGCCCGAGGAACATGGGCCCCTCGACACCCCAGGAGCGCCGGTCCTCCGACGACGCGATCCAGAGCCCCTTGCGGGTCCCGACGAGCAGCATCGCGGTCATGCCGAAGACCCTATTTGGTCGATCGGGGCCGCTCTGACAGCACCAAACGACCAAACAGGTCAGACGGTGACGATGGTGCGGCCGGTGGTCTCGCGGTTGGCCATGGCGTCGATCGCCGCGGGGACCTCCTCGAAGGGGACGACCCGCCCGACCACGGGCCGCACCGCGCCCGTGCGCACGAGCTCGACGACCGACCGTGTCATCTGCTCGCCGAGCTCGCGCGAGAGGAAGTTGAAGCCCATCGCCTGCTTGACCATCGCGGCGACCTCGGGCTGCGCGTAGGCGAGCATCACGCCGCACAGCTTGAGGTTCCCCGCCGCGATCCGCCGAGGGACGATGAACGGCTCGTCGGCCTTCGTCTTGTCAGAGGCGAAGCCCATCATCACGTAGCGGCCGTTGTACGCCGTGCACTTGATGGAGTCGTCCATGACCGCGGTGCCGACGTTGTCGAACACGACGTCGACCCCCCGGTTGTCGGTCTCCGCGAGGACCTTCTCCGCGAAGTCGTCGTCGCGATAGTTGATCAGCACGTCTGCGCCCAGCTCGCGACACAACGCGAGCTTCTCGTCGGTCCCGGCCGTCGCGATGACACGCGCTCCCACGTGCTTCGCGAGCTGCACCGCGGCCGACCCCGCACCACCAGCCGCGGCGTGCACGAGCACCGTCTCGCCCGCCTGCAGCTCCGCGCGGTCGAACAGCCCGAGCCACGCGAGGTGGAACGGGAAGTAGAGCGCGGCGGCACCGGGCAGCGGGATGTCGTCCGGCATGTCGAACACCGAGACCACAGGGCAGATGGCGTGCTCGGCGTACCCGCCGTACGCACCCTTCGGCAGCGCGACGACGCGCCGGCCTTCCCACTCCTCGGCGCCGGCGCCGCACGCATCGACGACGCCCATCACCTCCATGCCCGGGCTCGCCGGGAGCTCGGGGCGCACCATCATGTTCCCGCCGGTGATCCGCTCCAGGTCGTTGAGGTTGAGCGGGATCGCCTGCACGCGCACGCGCACCTCGCCGGCATCCGGCTCGGGGATCGGCACCTCATCGAGCTGGAGCACGTCGAGCGGCGCGCCCCACTCGTGCACCCGCCAGGCTCGCATCGTCTCGGTCGGCACGCGCCGGACGCTATCGCCGAGCGGTCTCCTCAGCCGGTGAACGAGGACGGCGCGTTTGCCTCGGGACTGCACCGGGAACACCACGTGCGCCCGGCAGCGACGAAAGGCGTGTGCCGTGGACGCCGAGGCCACCCCGTCGGACCCCCAGGCGCGAACGGTCGTCGTCTATGCGCCGGGGCCGATCATCACCGTCACCATCGAGCGCGGTGACCCGTGCGAGATCCATCTCCATGCAGGGGGCCAGGGCGCGTGGGTGGCGAGAATGCTCGCGAACCTCGGGATCGACCCGGTGATGTGCGCCGCGATCGGCGGCGAGACCGGTGACGTCGTGCGCGACCGCCTGGAGCACGAGGACGTCACCGTCGAAGCGACGCCCACGTCGTCGTGGAACGGCGCGTACGTCCATGACCGTCGCTTCGACGAGCGCATCGAGGTTGCACGGGTCGACGCGCCGAAGCTGACGCGCCACGAGGCGGACGACCTCTACGGGAACACCATCAGCCAGGCCGTGAAGGCGGGCGTCTGCGTGCTCACCGGGTCCGAGCCGGAGCGCGTGGGCGCCGACACCTACGGTCGTCTGACGACGGACCTCCGCGCCAACGACGTCATCGTCATCGCGGACCTGGCGGGCGCGCCGCTCCGTGCCGCCGCCGCCGCCGGAGTCGACCTCGTCAAGGTGAGCCACGAGGAGCTGCTCGCCGACGGTTGGGCGACGAGCGCGGACGAGACCGGGCTGCTCGCGGCGGCGGGTGCGCTGCGCGACGCGGGAGCACACGACGTCGTGGTCTCGCATGCCGACCAACCGACGCTCGCGTTGCTCGGAACGGAAGCGCTGCGCGCCGCGGGTCCTCGTGTCGATGCGCGCGAGCCGCGCGGCGCCGGCGATTCGATGACGGCAGCGCTCGCGGCCGCGGTCGTGAGCGAGCTCCCGATCGCGGAGGGGCTCGCGCTCGCGGTCGCCGCGGGTACCTTGAACGCGACCCGGCGCGGCCTCGGAACCGGCGAACGGTCGCAGATCGAGCAGCTTGCGCACTCGGTAGAGATCACCCGCGTCTGATTGGGTACCGAGAGCCCGTGCGACGGATCGCGGCGAGTGCGCTCTGCCTGCTCGCAGCGCTCCTTGCCGGTTGTGTCAAGACCGTCTCGCCCGCGCGCACCTTCGACGCCTACGAGCACAAGGCGAAGAACACGGCCGAGGCCGTGCTCTCGTCCGTCGAGACGGCTCGCTTGACCGCACGCCTGGCGAGTCGTGGCGACACGTTCGGTCCGTTCACCTCCGTCTCAATTTCGGAGGCGGAGGAGGGCGCGGGTCATGCGCAGACGATCTTCGAGAGCGTCCAGCCACCGGACCGGCACGCCGATCGTCTCCGCGACGAGCTCTCGAGGCTGTGCACGCGTGCCGGTGACGTGCTGTCCGACCTCCGCATCACTGCTCGCCGCGGCGAGCTCGACCGTCTCGCGGAGAGAGCGCGGCCGCTCCGGCACATCGCGCGCCGTCTCGATGCGTTCATCCGAGAGCACGAATGAAGAAGCTCTTCGGCGTCACGCTCGGCATCCTCACGGCGATGGGCGGTTTCGTCGACATCGGCGACATCGTCGCCAACTCCTTGACGGGCGCGCGCTTCGGGATGTCGCTGGCCTGGGCCGTCGTCCTCGGAGTGGTCGGCATCGTGCTCTTCGCCGAGATGGCCGGACGGGTCGCTACGCTCAGCACGCGCGGCGTCTTCGACCTGGTCCGGGAGCGCCTCGGCGCGCGCGTCGCCCTCCTCAACCTCGGCGCGTCGTTCTTCATCACGTTCCTGACGCTGATCGCCGAGCTCGGTGGCGTGGCGCTCGCCCTGCAGCTGCTCAGCGACGTCAACTACGTGCTCTGGATCCCGCTCGTGGCCTTCCTGGCCTGGCTCGTCATCTGGCACGTCCGGTTCGAGCCGATGGAGACCGTGTTCGGTCTCCTCGGCCTCGTGCTGCTCGTGATGGCGGTCGCGCTGTGGAAGCTCTCGCCCGACTGGTCGGGGCTGTGGCACCAGGCGTCTCAGCCCGCGGTGACGAGCGGCGAGGGGCACCCCACCTACTTCTATTACGCGATCGCGCTGTTCGGCGCGGCCATGACGCCCTACGAGGTCTTCTTCTTCTCCTCGGGAGCGGTCGAGGAGAAGTGGACCAAGTCGGACCTCGTGCTGAACAAGGCGAACGTCTACATCGGCTTCCCGCTGGGTGGACTGCTGTCGCTGATGCTGATGGCGCTCGCAACGATCGTCCTCCTCCCGCGCTCGATCGGCGTGGACCACCTCTCCCAGGTCGCGCTGCCCACGACGATGGCGCTCGGCAAGGTCGGCCTCGCGGCCATGATCATCGGGTTCTTCGCCACGACGTTCGGCGCCGCGCTCGAGACGGCGTTGTCGTGCGGCTACACCGTCTCGCAGTACTTCGGCTGGCAGTGGGGCAAGATGGTCCGTCCCAGGGAAGCAGCCCGGTTCCACCTCGTCGTGCTGTGCTCGATCATCGTGGCCGTCCTCGTCGGCGTGACCGGCATCGACCCGATCAAGGTGACCGAGTACTCGATCGTGCTGTCGGCCGCTGCACTCCCCCTCACCTACTTCCCGATCCTCGTCGTCGCGAACGACCGGGAGTACATGGGTGACAAGGTCAACGGGTGGCTCGCGAACCTGCTCGGCAGCGTGTTCCTCGTCCTGCTGGTCGTCGTGGCCCTCGCGACGATCCCGCTGATGATCGTCACGCGGGCGGGGTCATGAGCGTCGACGTCGGGCGCACGGTCTGGGCCGGCCTCCACCTGATGGACCGGCAGATCGTCGACTGCGACGGCTTCCTCGCGGGCAAGGTCGACGATCTCGAGCTCGAGGTCCCGGACGGTCACGACGCGCTGCCCGTCGTGGTCGCCATCCTCTCCGGTCCGGGCGCGCTCGCAGGCCAGATCGGTGGACGGCTGGGTCGGTTCATCGCCTCGGTGCAGCAGCGACTCCATCCCGAGAGCGATCCGGGACCCGCGACGATCCCGTTCGGCGTCGTGAAGCGGGTCGAGGAGCACGTCGAGGTGTCGGTCCCGCGCCACGCGCTCCAGAGCAATCGCGCCGAGGAGTGGGCGCGCGACGTCGTCATCGACAAGATCCCGGGAGCCGGGCATGCGCCTGAGTGAGATCCTCGGGAAGGACGTGGTCACCACCGACGGCCGCTCACTCGGGCAGGTCCATGACGTTCGGCTCGTCCAGGACGGCCCGGTCCTCCCCGACTGGGGTGCCGCGTTCCGCGTGCACGAGCTCGCGGTGGGTCGATCGTCGTTCGGGACCCGCCTCGGCTACGGCCGCGGCGATGTCAAGGGACCGTGGCTGCTCGAGCGGCTTCTCGCCCGCCGTCCGCCACGGCTGATCCCGTGGTCGGCCATCCAGGACCTCGACGCCGAGCGCATCGTCGTCGAGCTGCCCTGACGTCAGGCACCCTGCCAGCGCGGCTCGCGCTTCTCGCGGAAGGCGCGCGGCCCTTCCTGCGCGTCCTCGCTCATGTAGACGGGCTCCCAGAGGCGCTCGGCAGCGTCGAACGCGTCGGGCGAGGGCCCGGTCGCGTGGACCATGCGCTTGGCCGCGGCGACCGACAGGGGCGCGTTGCCGGCGATCCGCTCGCCGAGCACTTGCACCGTCTCGCGGAGCGCCGAGAGCGGGACCACCTCGTTCACGAGGCCGACCTCGTACGCCCGAGTCGCGTCGATGGGGTCGCCCGTGAGGAGGAGCTGGAGCGCGATCCGGGGCGCGACGAGCCACGGCAGCGGCACCGCCCAGGGCGCACCTCGTCCGACGGTCACCTCGGTGATCGCGAACCGTGCGTGCTCGGCCGCGACGCAGAGGTCGCACATCTGCGCGAGGAGGAAACCGCCCGCGTAGGCCACGCCGTTCACGGCCGCGATCGTGGGCTTCGTCACCTCGATGTTGCGGCCCAGCTGCGGCATGAAGTCAGGCGGCGGGACCCGCAGCTCCGTCTCGGCCATCTCCTTGAGATCGGCGCCCGCGCAGAACGCCTGGTCGCCGGCACCCGTCAGCACGAGCACGCGTGCGGCCGCGTCGTCGTCGAACCGGCGCACCGCGTCGAACAGCCCTTCGCGCACCGCACGGTTCAGCGCGTTGCGAGCCTCCGGCCGGTCGATGGTCACCCACGCGACCGGCCCGTCGACCTCGTACCGCACGACCTCGCTCATGCGTCGTCCGCAACCTCTGGTTGGAGCACGACGAGGACGGAGCCGCGGTCCACCTGTGCGCCCACCGCGGTGCACACCTCGACGACCACGCCGGCGTACGGCGCCTGGATCGAGTGCTCCATCTTCATCGCCTCCAGCGTCACGAGCGGTGTGCCCGCCTCGACGCGGTCGCCGACCGCGGCTGCGACCGCGACGACGACGCCCGGCATCGGGGAGACGAGCGAGCCGCTGGACGCGCCGGCGCCGGTCGAGGGGAACGGGTCGACGACTGCGTACGCGGACGACCCGAGCGCGCTGTCGACGTAGATGCGGTCGTCGACGCGATGGACACGGCAGGAGCAGAGGGTGCCGTCGAGTTCTACCCGCACGCGCGCCGTCGTGGCGTCCACGACCCCGAGGTCGTGCCGGACACCGTCGACGACGGCGTGCCGCGAGTCGCGGCGGAGCGCGAGCTCGACGGACGCGGTGTGATCGCCCTCGGCGAGGAGGAGGCGCTGCCCGCTCGGGCCGACGTTGCGCCAGCCGAGCGGGATGCCCGCAGGCAGCGGCGACGTCGCGCGTCGCGCCTCGCGGTCCGAGAGCGCGGCGGCAACGAGGTGGACGTGCGACGCGGCCGCCGCGAGCGGGCGGCGCGCGAGGTCCAGCACGTCGACGCGCTCGAGGAACGAGGTGTCGCTCGGCCCCGAGAGGAACTCGGCGTGGCGGAGGATCCCGACGAGGAGATCGCGGTTGGTCGTCAGGCCATGGATCTCGCTCGCCCCGAGCGCGGCGGCCAGTCGCTCCGCCGCCTCCTCGCGGGTCGCGCCGAACGCGATGACCTTGGCGAGCATCGCGTCGTAGTAGGGGCTGACGTCGGAGCCGTCGGCGTAGCCGGCATCGACCCGCAGCCACGGCTCGTCGGGGAACCGCAGCCGGTCGATGTGACCGCTCACGGGGAGGAAGCCCGCGGCGACGTCCTCGGCGTAGAGCCGCGCTTCGATCGCGTGCCCGTGGACCGAGGCGTCGAGCACGGCCTCTGGGAGGGGCTCCCCGCGCGCGACGGCGATCTGCAGCGCGACCAGATCGATGCCCGTCACGATCTCGGTGACGGGGTGCTCGACCTGGAGCCGCGTGTTCATCTCGAGGAAGCCGAACGTCCCGTCGGGTCCGAGGACGAACTCCACCGTTCCCGCGTTCACGTACTCGACGGCTCGCGCCGCGGCCGCGGCGGCACGGCACAGCTCGGTGCGCAGCTCGTCGTCGAGGCCGGGCGCCGGCGCCTCCTCGACGAGCTTCTGGTGCCGGCGCTGGATCGAGCAGTCGCGCTCGAACAGCGTGGCAACCGTGCCGTGCTCGTCCGCGACCACCTGGACCTCGACGTGTCGCGGCGCCTCGACGAAGCGCTCGAGGAACACGGTCCCGTCACCGAACGCGCTCGCCGCCTCGCGCGCGGCGCTTGCCACCGCGTCCACGAGCTCGCCGGACTCGTGCACGATGCGCATCCCGCGCCCACCGCCCCCGGCCGAGGCCTTCACGATGACGGGGAAGCCGATCGACTCGGCCGCGGTGAGGAGCGCGTCCGCCGACTGAGACTCCGGGAGCGTCATCCCGGGGAGCACGGGCACCCCGGCCGCGGCCATGAGCTCCTTGGCCTGCACCTTCGAGCCCATGCGCGCGATCGCCGCCGGCGGCGGCCCCACGAACGCGAGGCCGGCGTCGATGCAGGCCGCGGCGAACCCGGGGTGCTCGGAGAGGAAGCCGTACCCCGGGTGGATCGCGTCCGCGCCGTGCGCAAGCGCGATCTCGATCAGGCGGTCGCCCTGGAGGTAGGTCTCGGCGGGTGTGACGCCCGGCAGTCGCACCGCCCGGTCCGCGAGGTCGACGAAGGGGAGCCCCTCGTCGGCGTCGGAGAACACCGCCACGGTTGCGACGTCCATCGTTCGCGCGGCAGCGATGATGCGCGCCGCGATCTCACCGCGGTTCGCCACGAGCACGGACTCGATCCGTCGGCCCATGCGCTACATCCGGAAGACGCCGAAGCCGGGTCGTCCGGCAACCACGTTCGAGTGGACGGCCGACAGCGCGAGCCCGAGCACCGTGCGCGTGTCGCGCGGGTCGATGACGCCGTCGTCGTAGATCTTGCCGGTGTTGAAGAAGGCGTGCGACTCGCGCTCGATCTGGTCCTCGATGGCGCGCCGCTGCGCGGCGTCGGCCTCCTCGTCGAACGGTCGCCCGGAGCCCTCCGCGGCCTGGCGCGCCACGATCGAGAGGACGCCGGCGAGCTGCTGCGGGCCCATCACCGCCATCTTCGAGCCCGGCCAGGCGAACAGGAACCGAGGCCCGTAGGCGCGCCCGCACATCCCGTAGTTCCCGGCGCCGTAGGACGCCCCCATGATGACGGTGAGGTGCGGCACCGTGCTGTTCGTCACCGCGTTGATCATCTTGGCGCCGTCCTTGATGATTCCCGCCTGCTCGTACTCGGTGCCGACCATGTAGCCGGTGCAGTTCTGGAGGAACAGCAGCGGCGTGTCGGTCTGGTTGCAGAGCAGGATGAACTCGGTGGCCTTCTCCGCTTCGGCCATGAAGAGCACGCCGCGGGCGTTGGCGAGGATCCCGATCGGGTACCCGTGCAGGTGCGCCCACCCGGTCACGAGGCTCGTCCCGTAGCCGGCCTTGTACTCGTCGAAGCGCGAGTCGTCGACGACGCGTGCGATGACGTCGCGCGGATCGAACGGCACGCGCAGGTCGACCGACGCGATGCCGAGCAGCTCGTCGGGGTCGTAGCGGGGCTCGTCGCCCGGGCCGCCGCGCTCGGGGCCGAGCTTTCGCCACCCGAGGTCGGCGACGATCTGGCGGCCGATCCGGATGCAGTCGAGCTCGTCGTGGGCGAAGTAGTCGGCGAGGCCCGACACCTCCGCGTGCATGGCCGCGCCGCCGAGCGACTCGTCGTCGGCCTCCTCGCCGGTCGCCATCTTCACGAGCGGTGGGCCGCCGAGGAAGACCTTCGCCCGCTGGTCGACCATGACCGAGTGGTCGCACATGCCGGGCACGTACGCGCCGCCCGCGGTGGAGTTCCCGAAGACGAGCGCGATCGTCGGGATGCGGAGCGCGGAGAGCTCGGTGAGGTCGTGGAAGATCTGACCCGCGGGAACGAAGAGGTCGGCCTGCGTCGGGAGGTCGGCGCCTCCCGACTCCACGAGGTTCACCACCGGCAGTCGGTTCACGCGCGCGATCTCGAGCGCACGGAGGTTCTTGCGGAGCGTGAGCGGGTTCATCGTCCCGCCCCGCACCGTGGGGTCGTGCGCGATGACCACGCACTCGGTGCCGGAGATCGTCCCGACACCCGTCACGATGCTGCCGCCGACATGGAACCCGCTCCCCCACGCCGCCAGCGGCGACAGCTCCAGGAAGGGCGAGTGCAGGTCGACCAGGAGCTCGATGCGCTCGCGCGCGGTGAGCTTGCCCCGGGCGCGGTGACGCTGGACGTACGCCTCGCCGCCGCCGCCCCGCGCGAGGTCGAGCTGCTCCTCGTGCTCGGCGAGGAGGGCGAGCTGCGCCTCGCGGTTCGCGAGGTGCGCGGGGCTCGTCCGGTCGACATCGGACTGCAGAACCGGCACCGCGCTAATGTTATCGGCGAATCACATTCTCCCGCTGGCCCAGGAGCTCCCGTGGACTTCGCGCCGACCGACGAGCACGAGCTCCTTCGCAGCGCGGTCGCCGACATCGCCCGCTCCTTCGGGCACGAGTACTTCGTGGCCCAGGCGAAGGGGGGCGGGAAGACCGACGCCCTGTGGCAGGCCGTGGCCGAGCAAGGGTTCCTCGGGGTCCACCTTCCCGAGGAGCACGGCGGCGGCGGCGCCGGCATGGTGGAGCTCGCGATCGTCACCGAGGAGCTCGCCGCGGGGGGCTGTCCGTTGCTCCTGATCCTCGTGTCGGCGGCGATCTGCGGCACCCTCGTGGCGCGCTTCGGGACGCCCGAGCAACGGTGCGCGTGGCTCCCGGGGCTCGCGACGGGCGAGAAGATGGCGTTCGCCATCACGGAGCCCGACGCGGGGTCGAACAGCCACAACATCGCGACCCGTGCGGTGCGCGACGGCGACCTCTTCCGGCTCCGCGGCACGAAGACGTTCATCTCGGGCGTGGACGAAGCCCCACGCGTGCTCGTCGTCGCACGCACCGGCACCGACGAGGCATCCGGCGACGCCCGCCTGTCGCTCTTCGTCGTCGACACCGACGCGCCGGGGCTCGAGCGCACACCGATCCCGGTCGAGATCTGCGCGCCCGAGAAGCAGTTCCTGCTCTTCTTCGACGACGTCGAGGTGCCGGCGCAGCACCTGCTCGGCGACGAGGGCGAGGGGCTCCGCCAGGTGTTCTTCGGGCTGAACGGCGAGCGGATCACGAGCGCGGCGCTGTC
Source organism: Acidimicrobiia bacterium (assembly GCA_036559825.1). Lineage (GTDB taxonomy): Bacteria > Actinomycetota > Acidimicrobiia > IMCC26256 > PALSA-555 > DATBSK01. The sequence goes on from DATBSK010000202.1 coordinate 16,004, forward strand.
GACGGGCATCGGCCGCTACGCGCTCGAGCGCGCGAGCGAGTACGCGCGCGCACGTGAGGTCTGGGGCGTCCCGATCGGGTCGCATCAGGGCGTGGCACACCCGCTCGCGGCGGCCAAGGTCGACCTGGAGCTCGCGCGGCTGATGAACGAGAAGGCGGCATGGATGCTCGACCACGGCGCCGACCCGCGCGCGACGGGCGAGGCCGCGAACATGGCGAAGTACGCGGCCGCCGAGGCGTCGCTCGCGTGCCTCGATCAGGCGATCCAGACGCACGGGGGCAACGGCATGACGTCGGAGTACGGGCTCGCGGACCTCTGGGGGCTCGCGCGGCTGCTGCGCGTCGCGCCCGTGAGCCGCGAGATGGTCCTGAACTTCGTGGCCCATCAGTCGCTCGGTCTCCCCCGGTCGTACTGACGTGCCCGAGACGGCGCGCGGCCGGTACCGCCGCGAGCTGCTGCTCGACGCCACCGCAGAGCTCGTCGCGGAGCGCGGCTTCCACCGGGTGGGGATCGCCGAGATCGGCGCGGCCGCGGGCGTGAGCGGCGCGGCGATCTACCGGCACTTCGCGAGCAAGGACGCGCTGCTGATCGCCCTGATCGACCGCGTCGTCGACGAGCTCCTCGACCGGGCACGCGGGATCTGCGCTCGTGCGCCGACGCCCGAGGAGGCGCTCGCACAGCTCGTGGCGGCGCACGTCGAGTTCGCGCTCCGAGAGCGGTCGATCATCAAGGTGTACGACCAGGAGGCGCATCACCTGCCCGACGAGGAGCACCGGCGGATGCGGCGGATGCAGCGGACCTATGCGGAGACCTGGGTCGACGTGCTGGTCGCGTGCGGGGGCGCACCCGGCCGGCCCCAGGCCCGCGCCGTCGTCCACGCGGTGTTCGGTCTCCTGAACTCGGTCGCCGACTTCGAGTCACGCCTCGCGCGTGACGAGCTCGCGGCACTGCTGCGGACGATGGCCGAGTCCGTCCTCGAGGGCGCGCTCCGGCCCGAAGCGAGCGTGACCGTTCCGTCCGCATGATCCGCGGGCAGCGCGTCGAGCTCGACGTCACCGGCGCCGCGCCGCCAGGTGTGTGCACCCTCGTCGCGGACGTGTTCGCCGGCGACGACGTCGCGCCCGACACCTGCGCGGCCATCGTCGTGTGCCTGCCCGGCGGCGGCATGGCGCGCGGGTACTTCGACCTCGACGTCGAGGGCGAGACGGGCACGTTCAGCATGGCGCGCGCCCTCGCCGCCGAGGGCCTCGTCGTCGTGACCCTCGATCTCCCCGGCACCGGGGAGAGCGACGTGCCGACCGACGGGTACACCCTGACCCCCGACGCCGTCGCCGACACGGTCGACCGCGCCACCATCGGCCTCGTCGATGCGGCACGCGCCGGCGAGCTCGCCCCTGACGTGCCCGCGCTGCCCGACGTGGCGGTCGTGGGTCTCGGGCACTCCGCCGGCGCGCTGATCGCGTGCTACCAGCAGGCGCGGCACCGCCGCTACGACGCGCTCGCGCTCCTCGGCTTCGCGGGCCGCGGGCTCGTGCAGCACCTCACGGACGAGGAGCGCGCTTGCATCGACGACGGACACGGCCTGCGCGAGCGCCTCCCGCAGCTCGTGGCCAACCGCTTCGGCGAGCCGCTACCGCGCTCGCAGACCAGCGGGAGCGACCTGCTCGTTCGGGTGCCGATCTCCGACGCCGCGCGCGAGGCGCTCCTCGGCTGCGGGACGCGCCTGATCGGCTGCGTCGGTCTCACGTCCATGGTGCGCGGCGCGTCCGCCGACGAGCTCCGCGCCGTCGACGTGCCCCTGTTCCTCGGCGTGGGCGACGCCGACATCACCGGTCCGGCGGACCGGCTCCCGGGCGACTTCCCCGGCGCGCGCGACCTGACGCTCTACGTCCTCGCGGAGAGTGGGCACAACCACAACGTCGCGCCCACGCGGCAGCTGCTCTGGCACCGAATCGCGAGCTGGATCCGGTCCGTCGCGTCGGTCAGAGGTTCCAGACCCGCGCCGCGTTCCCGGAGGTCATGAGCTCACGCTCGTCGGCGGGGATTCCCGTGAACTGCTTCTCGACGAGCTCCCGTGAGTCGGGCCAGCTCGTCACCGGGTGGGGGTAGTCGGTCGACCAGAGCAGGCTCTCGACGCCGAGGATGTAGCGCAGCTTGTCGAGCGCGGTGTGCTCCTCGATGAAGGTCAGGTGCACGTTGCGGTGGAAGTACGCGCTCGGCAGCTCGCTGATGCGGTCGAACACGTAGCCCTGCCGGTTGACCATGTCGTCGATGAGCTCCACGTACCACGCGACCCAGCCGAGCCCGGGCTCGACGTACACGATCTTGAGGTCCGGGAAGCGCTCGAAGACCCCGCCGAGGATCCACATGCCGAACGCCTCGGCCGTCGAGAGGCCGGTCATCGGCACCATCACACCCTTCTGCGGCGTCGGGTCGCGGCGCGCGAGGTCGTCGAGCGCGGTGTTGAGACCGATGTGGCAGCAGATCGGGAGCCCGGTCTCCTGGACGAGACCGAAGAGGGGCTCGTAGCGCCCGTCGTAGTAGTCGGGCACGCCGAGCTCGGCCGGGAACACCGGCAGCTGCAGCGACTTGCACCCGGCAGCCGCGACGCGCTCGACCTCGCCCACGGCGAGCTCGACGTCGTGGACGGGGACCTGGCACGACACCACGAGCCGAGACGAGTCGGCGGCCGCCCACTCGAGCATGGCGTCGTTGAACGCGCGCGTCGCCGCGATCGCGGAGCCGCGGTCCTCGAGCATGTACAGGTACCGGAAGCCGCTCACCTCCGAGTACACCACCTCGGCTTCGACCCCGTCGGCGTCCATGTCGCGGAGTCGCTCGACGGCGTCGCTGTACCCGGGACGCGTGAACGCGGCGTGCGCGTTCTGCTTCATCGAGTCGGCGTTCGCGCGCCCGGCTCCCATCGCACGCTGCATCTGCTGCTGGAAGGCCTCCACCGCGGCGTCGTATGCGCCGTGATGCGTGGTCGCGAGGTGAGCCTTGACGCGGTCGTGCGTCATGTTCACGTGCGAGTCGGCAGAGATGAGACGCTCCGTCACCCTGTCGACGATACCGAAGGGCAGTCGCCCGGGCGACCTCTCAGCGCGCCTCGAGGAACGACGCGATGTGCCCACAGACCCACTCGACGTCGTCCTCGCTGAGCCCGTGCCCCATCGGGACGAGCATCCCGCGCTCCATGACCGCGTCGGCGTTCGGCAGCCCGCCCTGGGGCTGGCGGAACGCCATCTTCCGCATCATCGGTTGACGGGTCGCGTTGCCCGTCCACACGGTCCGTGTGTCGATGCCGTGGCGCTCGAGATGCTGCTGCAGGTCGCTGCGGCCGAAGCCGGCGTCCTCACGGATCAGGAACGTGAACGACAGCCAGGCGGTGTCGACGTCGTCCGTCTGGCGTGGCACCACGAACGCGTCGGGGTAGGCGCGCAGCAGCTCGCAGTACCGGGTGAAGTTCCACTGCCGGCGCGCCCGGTTCTCGGCGAGCTTGTCGAGCTGGCACAGGCCGAATGCCGCGCCGATCTCAGACGGCTCGAAGTTCCACCCGAGCTCGTCGAAGATGAAGAGGTTGTCGTAGAGGATGCCGTCGAGGTTCTCCCAGAAGCTTCGCTCGCCCCGCTTGCTGCCGTAGAGCTGCGGCTCCGACCGCCTCCCCCAGCGCCGCAGGAGGAGGCAGCGGTCCCGGAGCTCCTCGTCGTCGAGCAGCACCATGCCGCCGTTCCCCGCGCACGTGATGATGTGCGACAACGCGAAGCTGGTGACCGAGATGTCCGAGCGCTCGCCGGTGGGCCTGCCGCGCACCGTGGCGCCGAGCGCGTCGCAGGAGTCCTCGATCACCTGCAAGCCGTGCTCGTCGGCGAAGGCGCGGATGCGGTCCCAGTCGGGCACGTTGCCGACGAGGTTCGGGATGAGCACCGCGCGCGTCGCCGGGCTCAGCATCTCGGCCATCCCGTCGAGGTCGATGAGGAAGGTGTCGGCCTCGACGTCGACGAACGCAGGCACCAGGCCCGCTCGGCCCAGCGGCGAGAGGTCGGTCGAGAACGTGAGCGGCGGGGTGAGGACCTCCGACCCTGCGGGGAGGTCGAGCAGCTCGATCGCGAGGTACAGCGCCGACGAGCCCGAGTTGCACATCACCCCGGACGACTTGCCGAACAGCTCCGCGACGCGGCGCTCCATCTCGGCGACGCGCTTGCCGATGCGCAGCGTGCCCCGCCCGCCGTCGAGGACGTCGAGGACGGCGTTGATCTCGGCGTCGTCGAAGACCGCCGTCGCATAGAGCACTCGTCGCTCGCTCATCGTGCTGTCCCCTCTCACGTGCGTCCCTCGACGCCCTCTTTCACGGTGAGGGACGCAACAACATACGGTGGCGGGCGAACCGCCGCGCGGCGGCGATCGCCACCGCGCACTCGTCGAACGTGCGGAACGTGGGGATCATCGCCGCCGCGACGGCGGCGTCGATCGCGACCGCGTCCGGAGCGGGCGCACACTCGAGGTTGCGGAGGACGAGCCCGGCGCGGGCTCCGCGCCACGTCGCGCGCCCGAGCCGCTCGAGCAGCGGCAGGAGGGGCGCCACACCCCCCGACCCGTAGCCGTAGTACGACTGCACGTTGACGTGCAGCAGGACGTCCGCGAACGGCTGCGTGTCGAGCAGGGGATCGAGGACGGACGCGAACGCATCCGGTCCGGTCGCCGGGCCGAGTGGGATCTCGATCGGGTTCGCGACGCTCGTCCCCGCGGCGTAGCCGAGGGCGCGGAGCCGGTCCTGCACCGGCGGCTCGACCGGCGTCAGGTCGAGCCCGTGACGGTCGCACGCGTCGGTCGCCAGCACCGACGCGCCGCCACCCGGTCCCACGACGAGCACGCCGGCGTCCGTCCCGGGCTCGATCGGCACGTGCCGCTGCAGGTACGCGAGCACGCCGAGGAGATCCTCGAGCGTCTCGACGATCGCGGTGCCGGTCGAGTCGCGCACCGCCCGCCACCCTTCGCGGGCACCCGTCATGGCGCCGGTGTGCGAGGCGACAGCACGCTCGCCCTGCGCGCTCGCGCCCGCGGCGAGCACGACCACGGGTGTGCGTCCGGCGGCACGGCGCAACGCGGCGACGAGCCGTCCGCCGTCGCGTGCGCCCTCGAGGTAGAGCCCGATCACGGACGTCGCGGGATCGTCGACGAGGTGATCGAGGAGCTCGCCGGGCATCACGTCGATCGCGTTCCCGACGGTCACGACCTTCGAGAACCGCAGCCCGCGCCGGTCGCCGACCTTCACGATGTCGCCGGCCAACCCTCCGCTCTGGGAGACGACCGCGACGGTGCCGGCGTCGCGCGGCGCGCCCAGCTGGAACGTCTGGCGCCCGGCGGGTGCGAAGACGCCGAGGCAGTTGGGCCCGAGCAGTCGCACCCGCGCGTCCCGCGCCGCGTCGAGGAGCTCGCGCTCGAGGCGCGCGCCCTCGGCCCCCGTCTCGCCGAAGCCGCCGGAGATCACGTGGACGAACGACGCGTGGCCTGCCGCGGCGCGCACGACCTCGGCACATCGATCCGCGGGCACCGCGACGAGGAGGTAGTCGACACCGCCGGGCACGGCGGCGATCGACGGCACCGCGGGCACGCCGTCGATCGCGTCCGCGGTCGGGTGCACCGCGAACAGCCCGTCGGTCCAACCCGCGTCGCGATAGGCGGCGAGGAACCGATTGCCGAACGTGACCTTCGTGGTCGAGGCCCCGGCCACGGCGATCGCGCGCGGCGCGAACAGCGCCGCGAAGTCGGCCGGGGAGCTCGGCGGTTCGGCGACCGCGTCCTCGGCATCGAGGATCAGGCGCGCGTCGAGCACGACCGCAACGCTTCCGGTCGCGGCGACGGGGTTGCATTCGAGCTCGACGACCGCGGGTCCGAGCCGCGCGGCGAGGCCGTCGGCTCCCGCGATCCCCAGCAGTGCCGCGACGACCGCGTCACGGTCGACCGGCTCACGACGCCCGAGTGCGAGGTCGTCGAGCATCGCTCGTGCGTCGCCGACGCTGATCGGTGCGAGGCGGGCCACCGTCGTGCCGATGAGCTCGGTCTGGGTGCCGCCGAGGCCGAGCACCGCGATGGCACCGAAGGGCTCCTGCCGGACGACGCCCATGAGCAGCTCGGCCCCGCCGCGAGACTGCTCTTCGACGAGGAAGCCGCCCGGCGTGATGCCGCGCGCGTCGAGCGCATCACGGATCTCCCCGATCACGGCGTCCACGCCGCCGGGCTCCAACCCCAGCCGCACCGCGCCGAGCTCGGTCTTGTGCACGATGCCCGGTCCCCATGCCTTCACGACCACCGGCCCGCGCAGCGCGCTCGCGTCCTCCGGCGCCGCGCTCGGCGGAGTCGTGAGGCCGAGCGCCCGCAGCGCCGCCTTGACGACGGGCTCGGGCACGACGACGCGCTCGGGCGTGCCCGGGAGCGGTGAGGCCGCGGCTCGGAGCGCGTCGACGTCGATCACCCGCCGACCGCCGACCACCGCAGCAACGTCACCGCGTCGCCGTCGCCGTCGGGGGCGCCGGGCACGAGCTCGACCTGAACCGGCAGGTCGAGCGCGAGGTCACGGCCCTCGGCGTCGCCCGCCGACGTGCCCGGGAGGACCAGGTCGTCCTGCTCGTCGAGGCGCACCATCAGCACGACGGACGGTGACGGCACCGCCCCGCCGAAGGTGTGCCGGTTCACGATCCAGCTCGCGACCCTGCCGCGGCCCGACACCCGCTCCCACCGGGTCGAGAACGATCCGCACCGGTTGCACGCCGCCCGCGGCGGCCAGCGCCACGCATCGCACTCGTCGCATCGCTGGAGCAACAGCTCGCCCCGGGCGAGCGCGTCCCACCACGGGCGCGAGTCGCGGTCGGTCATGACGCGCGCCGGAGGACGACGGCAGACGTCGTTCCCGCGACGTAGCCGGGCTGACCGGTCGAGAGCGCCACCTCGGCACCCTCCACCTGCCGTGCCCCGGCCGTCCCGCGCAGCTGCGAGACCGCTTCGGCCACGTGGTTGAGGCCGTGCACGTAGCCCTCGGAGAGGTGCCCGCCGTGGGTGTTCACCGGGATGCGCCCACCGCACGCGGTCGCGCCGCTCGCGACGAGCCCCGCCCCGTCGCCCTTCGCGCAGAAGCCGTAGTCCTCGAGCTGCATCAGCACGAGCGGCGTGAACGCGTCGTACAGCTCGGCGACGTCGACCTCGTCCGGACCGAGACCGGCCATCGCGAAGAGGCGCGGCGCCATCGTCGCCGCGGCGCTCGTCGTGAGGTCCGCGCGCCCGTTCGAGTAGAGGGTGTGACCGCTGCCCGTGGTCGAGCCGCTCACGAGCGCAGGCGTCTGCCGAAGGTCGCGCGCTCGAGCCGCGTCGACGACGACCAGCGCGACCGCCGCGTCCGTCTCGAGGCAGCAGTCGTAGAGACGCAACGGCTCGACGATCCAGCGGGACGCGAGGTACTCCTCCATGGTGAGCGGAGTCCGCGCCATCGCGCGGTCGTTCAGCGCGGCATGCGCCCGCTGTGTGATCGCGACCCGGCCCAGGTCCTCCGCGGACACACCGAAGGTCGCCATGTAGGCGCGCGCCACCATCGCGAACTGCTGCGGCGGGGTGAAGTACCCGTAGGGCGCCTGGTACTGGAACTCGACGGCGTCCGGAACCGGACGCCCGGTGCCACCCATGCGGAACTCCGAGCGCGCGTTCACCGCGCGCCAGCAGACCACGCACCGGGCGGCTCCGGTCGCGATCGCCATGGCGGCCGATCCGATGACCGACGCCGACGTGCTCCCTCCGCCGAAGAGGTCGAGGTGGAACTGCAGGTCGTCGATGCCGAGCGCCTGCGCGACGACGGCGGCCTGCACCGAGTCGCCGACGCGGTGAGAGGCGACGCCGTCGACATCACGGCCGGAGAGCCCGGCGTCGTCGAGCGCGGCCCGGATCGCGGTGAGCGCGAGCGTGAGCGTGCTCACGCCGGAGTCCTTCGAGAGCTCCGTGTACCCGACCCCTGCGATGGCCGCCCGATCCCGCAGCGGGTGCGTCACCGCGGGGCGACGGACCTGGCGGTCACGACAGGTCGATCCACGACGTCTTGAGCTGGGTGTTCTCCAGGATGCTCTCCCAGCCCGAGTCCCGCCCGTAGCCGCTGTCCTTCCACCCACCGAACGGCAGCGCCCAGTGGATGCGTCGGTACGCGTTCACCCACACCGATCCGCAGTGGAGGTCGCGGATCATCCGGTGCGCGCGCTTGACGTCCGACGTCCAGACGCCGGCCGCCAAGCCGTAGCTCGTCGAGTTCGCGAGCGCGATGGCCTCGTCGTCGTCGCCGAAGGGCATGACGACCGCGACGGGACCGAAGATCTCCTCCTGGCAGACGCGCAGATCGTTCGACGGCACACGGAACAGCGTGGGCTCGACGTAGTACCCCGCGCCGAGTGGTGACCCGTCCGGGAACAGATCGGCGCCGGTGCGGCCGCCGAAGAGCAGCTCGGCGCCCTCTCGGGGCGCGAGGTCGAGGTAGGAGCGCACGCGGTCGAGCTGGGCCTGCGAGACGATCGGGCCCATCGTCGTGTTCGGGTCCATCGGGTCGCCGATCACGACGTTCGCCGCCGCCTTCTCGATGCGCTCGATCATCTCGTCGAGCACCGCGGCCTCGACCAGGATGCGCGAGCCGGCGATGCACGTCTGGCCCGCACCGGCGGTGAAGATCGACGTGGTGCTCACCCCGGTCGCGGCGGCGTCGAGGTCGGCGTCGGCGAACACCAGGTTCGGCGACTTGCCACCGAGCTCGAAGGCGAGCTGCTTCAGCGCGGGACCGGCGCGGCCGGCGATGATCCGCGCGGTCTCGGTCGAGCCCGTGAAGGTGACCCGCGCGACGCCCGGGTGCCGCACGAGCGCGTCCCCTGCCTCCTCGCCGAGGCCGGCGACGACGTTCACGACGCCGGGCGGGAACCCGGACTCTGCGAGGAGCGCGGCCCACCGCAGCACCGAGGCGGACGACTCCTCTGCGGGCTTCACGACGACCGTGTTGCCCGCGGCGAGCGCCGACCCGACCTTGGCGCTGAGCAACGAGAGCGGCGCGTTCCACGGGATGACGATGCCGACGACACCGAGCGGCT
>DATBSK010000203.1:0-3722 GCA_036559825.1 Acidimicrobiia bacterium
CCGACTGCTGGGTGTACGGCGATCTCATCGCGCCGCACAAGCGCCACGTCGCCGCGGTCGGCTTCGAGCGCGACGACATGACGTTGTCGCCGATCACGTACGACGAGATGCGACCCGGCTGCTACGAGCCGCGCGCCCGGGTCGACGACATGCGCATGAACCACGTGGAAGCGAGCGTCTCTTTCCCCACGTTCCCGCGGTTCTGTGGCCAGACGTTCCTCGAGGCGAAGGACCGGGAGCTCGCGCTCGCGTGCGTGCTCGCCTACAACGACTGGATGGTCGAGGAGTGGTGTGGCGGCAGCGGGGGCGTTCTCGTCCCACTCGTCATCATCCCGTTGTGGGACGTCGATGCCGCGGTCGCCGAGATCGCGAGGAACGCGGCACGGGACGTGCACGCCGTCTGCTTCAGCGAGATCCCGCCGCACCTCGGCCTCCCGAGCATCCACACCGGGTACTGGGACCCCTTCTTCGCGGCGTGCGCATCGCACGGTGTGACGGTGTGCATGCACATCGGCTCGTCGTCGAAGATGCCCGCAACCTCCGCCGACGCGCCTGCGGCCGTCGCTGCCACCCTGTCGTTCGGCAACGCGATGGCATCGATGAGCGACTTCCTCTTCTCGGGCGTGCTCGTGCGCCATCCCGAGCTGAAGCTGGCCTACTCGGAGGGCCAAATCGGCTGGATCCCCTACATCCTCGAGCGCGCGGACGACGTGTGGACCGAGCATCGCGCTTGGGGCGGTGTGCGCGACCTGGTTCCGGAGCCGCCGTCGACCTACTACTTCCGGCAGATCTTCGGCTGCTTCTTCCGCGACCATCACGGCCTCGCATCGCTCGGCGAGGTGGGCGTCGACAACATCACCTTCGAGACGGACTACCCGCACACCGACACGACGTGGCCGAACACGAAAGAGGTCGCGGAGAAGATGCTCGCGGGACTCGACACCGCGAGCATCCACAAGATCGTGCGCGGCAACGCGATCCGCATGCTCCATCTCGACCTCACCTGACGCGAGCGCGGGTCGGCCAGACTCACGTGGTGGACGAGATGGTGCGCGGGCGGCTCCTGATCGCGACGCCGGAGCTCGAGGACCCGAACTTCCGGCGCGCGGTCGTGCTCGTGCTCGAGCACAACGCCGACGGTGCACTCGGCCTCGTCCTGAACCGGCCCACGGACACGACGCTCGTGGGCGCGCTGCCGCGGTGGGCCGACCTCGGCGCCGCGCCCGCGGTCGTGTTCGTCGGCGGGCCGGTGCAGCCCGAAGCCGCGATCGGCCTGGCACGCAGCGCCGGTGACGGCGAGCCCGACGGCTTCGCGCCGCTCTTCGACCGGCTCGGCACCGTCGACCTCGACCGCGACCCCGTGGACGTCGTCCCGCAGGTCGAAGCGGTCCGCGTGTACGTAGGCTACGCGGGCTGGGCGCCAGGCCAGCTCGACGGGGAGCTCGCCGCTCACGGCTGGTACGTCGTGGATCTCTTCGCCGACGACCTGTGGACGTCGCGCCCCGGCGCGCTCTGGCGGTCGGTCCTCGGGCGCCAGTCGGGTCCGCTCCGTCTCGTCGCCGGCTTCCCGGACGACCCGTCGCAGAACTGACGCTGCGCCGGTACCCTTCCGGCATGCCCATGCGCTTCAACCACATGGAGCTGACCTTCCCCGTCGGCACGCTCGACGACGTCCTCCGCAAGGAGATCGACGACTTCTACGGTGAGGTCTTCGGTTGGACGGGCGTCGACACCGAGGTGGTCGGGCAGCTCTGCCACGTCCTGCTGACGGGCGACGGTGGCGACTTCATCCTCCTCGCCGAGTCCGACCGGCCCATGACCTCGCCGGGCTACGACCACCTCGGGCTGCTCCAGCCGACGCGCGCGGACGTCGACGAGCTGCTCGAGCGCTGCCGCAGGCGCCGCGACCGAGACGACCGCGTGCAGATCAAGGAGTACGAGGACCTCGTCACCGGCGATCTCGTGGTCCACGCGTTCTACGTGCGACACCTCCTCCCGATCTGGTTCGACGTGCAGTGCATGGAGCGCGCCGGCAAGCCCGTCCCTCTGTAACGCGTACACGTCACTTCACGTCTCGCCGGGCCGGGTCGAGGGTGGTACCTCGTCTCGTCGCTCGCCTCCTGCTCGCCGAGCCCCTGCTCCCTCACTGCGCTCGGTCGGGTCTTCGACCCGGGTCTCGACGACCTCCGGCGAACTGCTCCTCGAGAGGTACCACCCTCGACCCTCGACGTCGTTGTCGCGTGCAGCAACATCGAGGGGCGAAGTCGACACCTCCCGAGGAGCAGTTCGCCGCAGCAGCCCGAGACCCTGCCGCTTGCGGCCGACTGCGCCGGAGGCGCAGGAGCGGGGCTCGGGCGTCGCGGAGGCGAGCGACGAGGCGGGGTGTCGACTTCGCCCCGGTCCGGCGAGAGGTGAACGCGCACGACCCCCGCGTGAGCGGGGGTCGTGGAGGTGTGCCGCGTAGCTGCAGCGGTGATCAGACGATCTTGACGTCCCGCGCCTCGTCGCCCTTGCGGCCGGGACCGACCTCGAACTCGACCTTCTGACCTTCTTCGAGGGTCCGGTATCCGGTGCCCTCGATCGCCGAGAAGTGCACGAAGACGTCGTTGCCCTCTTCGGTGGCGATGAAGCCGTAGCCCTTCTCGTTGTTGAACCACTTGACCGTTCCCGTCGCCATGTTCGTTGTAGCTCCTTGCTGGGGTTCGTGTCGCGCTGCTCCCTCGGGGAGGCGAGCCCAGGATATGTGGCCGACCCCCGAACCCGGCGCCCGGAGGAATGGGCGATCGCTGCGGGAGACCCCGCCGTACCATGCGGTGTGCGCGACGACGACCGGGTCAAACGGGCGCTGGTGTTCGGCGAGGTCGCGGAGCTCTACGACCGGGCGCGCCCCTCGTACCCTGACGCGCTCGTCACCGACGTCGTTGCGCAGATCCCCGACGCGCCCCGGGCCCGAGTCCTGGAAGTGGGCGCGGGAACCGGGAAGGCCACGCTGCAGCTCGCGCCGCACGTCGGGACAATGGTCGCGCTCGAGCCCGATCCGGCGATGGCGGCCATCGCGACCCGCCATGCGGCGACGCTCGACAACGTCGACGTGGTCGTCGACCGCTTCGAGGACTGGGTGACCGCGGGACCCCGGTTCGACGCGATCGTGGCCGCGCACTGCTGGCACTGGGTCGACCCGCGTGTCGGCTACGCGAAGGCTCGGTCGCTCGTGCGGGACGACGGTTCGCTCGCGGCCTTCTGGAACGTGCCCGTGGTCGAGGCCAGCCCCTTGGCACCGGCCATCGACGACGCGTATCGGCGTCACGCACCCGAGCTCGAGGACAAGACGGCGACGACCCGATCGAGCTTCAGCGACTCCCTCGGCCGGCACCCCGGGTTCAAGGTCCGCGACCAGCGGGAGTACGACTGGGACCAGGTGTACACGGCTCGCGAGTACGCCGACATGCTCTGTACGCACTCGGACCACCATCTGCTGCCCGAGGCCGAGCGTTCCGCGCTCATCGCTGCGGTGCGCGACGTCATCGAGGACGCCGGAGGGACGATCACGTTGCGGTACGAGACGCTCCTGGTGCTGCTCGAGCCCCAGTGAGCTGACCGTGCGCCTCGGGGTGGTGATCTTGCCCGAGCCGCGGTGGGCCGACGCGCGGTCCCGGTGGCAGCGCGCCGAGGCCCTCGGCTTCGACCATGCCTGGACCTACGACCACCTCGCATGGCGCAAC
>DATBSK010000204.1:0-17921 GCA_036559825.1 Acidimicrobiia bacterium
TCCGCCTTGACAGGGCGGCGTGCACTCCAAACTGCACCACAGGACCAGGTCGTGCCCCCAGGGGAATTCGAATCCCCGTTACCGCCTTGAAAGGGCGGCGTCCTGGGCCGCTGGACGATGGGGGCCCGCTCTCCCCGGAGAGCGGTTCATGGTAGCAACCGCACGCGACGGAATCCGCGCCGCACGCCGTGCCATCGTGTAAGCACGGTGGGCGTTCGAGGGTCGTGACGAGCGCACGAGCGTCAGATCGGCGCGCGTGCTCGACCACAGGAGGATCTCCGTGAAGGCTTGGTTCACGAAGACAGTCGCGGTCGTCGCGATCTGTGCGGCGATGATCGTCGGGACGATCGCCATGGCCTCGGCGAGCGTCGACGCCAAGGGGACGAAGAAGCAGTTCTGCAGCGCAGCCCTCAAGGTGGGCACGGGAATCTCGCCGTCGGGCAGCCCGACCGGCATCGCGAAGAAGGCGGCCGCGAAGCTCGAGAAGGCGTTCCACAAGCTGGAGGCGAAGGCGCCCACGACCTCGTTGAAGAACGCGGTGGCGACGATGTCGGACTTCTACGGTCGCATCGCCGACGGCGACAGCGCGAGCGATCTCGCCGAGGACGCCGCGGACTACGCGAAGGCGGCGCTGAAGTTCTCGGCGTACCTCACGACGAAGTGCATCAGCACGAAGATCCCCGACATCACGCTGCCGGACATCACCCTGCCCTGATCCGTCCGCGCCTGTTTGGTCGATCAGCTCGAGCCGACCGAACCCGCCGCGCTTGGTGTCCTCGAGCACGAGACCCACACCGGGTGCGTAGTACTTGTGCTCGAGGAGCTTCGGCTCCAGTCGCGTGTAGTCCTTCGTCTTCACCGACGAGGAGAACGCGCCCGCGGGCACCGTGGCCTTCGCGCCGTTCGCGAGGATCGTTGCCTCGTCCTCGGCCTCGCCCTTCAGGTACTCCTGCCGGTACGACGTGCCCGGACGCGGCTTCGCCGGCATCTGGATCCCGGGCTTCGCGCCCTTGACGCCCGCCTCCCACGATCCCTTCGTGTTCGTCGGCGTCCCGTGCTCGTACTCCTGGGTGGCCTCACCCATGTACCAGACGTTTCCGGCGCGGTCCTGCGCGTACCAGTCGCGCGTGTCCTCGATGAGCTCGCCGTCGACGAACGCCTTGTCGCGGACGACGATGGTCGTGACGCTGAGGATGTCCTTGGTCTCGTGCGTCACCTCGGTCTCGACGCGCTCGTGGCCGGCGTCGGTGTCGCCCTCGTACACCCACCGGGTGCCGGGGACGAGCGGGAAGTACGGGTTGTCGACGGTGTCGACGAAGCTCTTCGGGTCGAACTTCGGGTGGAGCCGCGTCGTCGGTGCGGCCCCGGGCGCGGCGGCGGTGGCGACGATGGCGCCCACGACGAGCACGGCACACGTGATCGCTCGCCGCCACCTCGTCGTGCTCGACATCGGCGTTCCTCCTCGTCGGCTACGTCCGTGCCGGTACCCATCTTCCATGTCGGCGACTGAACACAGGATGAACGGCGCATGTGGACCGCTCACACGTCGTCAGCCGCCGCGGGTGTTGGCAGGCAGCCTGAGCGTCACGATCGCGCCGCCCACCGATCGGTTGGCGGCGGTGGCGGTCCCGCCGTGCGCCTCGGCGACCGCGAGCGCGATGGCGAGGCCGAGCCCGCTGCCCCCGCCGTCGTCGCGCCCGCGCGCGTCGCTCGCCCGGCGAAAGCGCTCGAACGCGTGCGGCAGGAACGTCTGCGGGAAGCCGGGACCCTCGTCGGCGACCGTGATCGCGACCCACCCGGGCCCCGTCTGCGCCGCGGTGACCGTGACGGTCGAGCCGGCCGGGCCGTAGCGCAGCGCGTTGTCGAGCAGGTTGTCGAGCCCGCGGCGGAGGAGCTCCGTGTCGAGCGGCGCCTGCAACGTGGGATCGGACTCGACCGCGATCCTGACGCCGGCTTCAGCGGCGCGGCCGTTGAACGCCTCGACCGATCGCTCGATGGCCTCGACGACCCGTTGCGGTGTGCGGCGCGACCGAGCCGATTGGACGACGTCGCTGCGCGCGAGGAACAGGAGCTCGTCCGCGAGGGTGCCGAGACGCAGTGTCTCACGCGTCGCGTGGCTGATCGCCTCGCGCAGCTCCTGCTCGGTCCGGCCGGGCCGGCCCGCGAGCTCGAGCTCCGTCTGCAGGACGGAGATGGGTGTGCGCAGCTCGTGACCGGCGTCGGCCACGAAGTTCCGCTGCCGGCCCAACGAGCCCTGCAGGCGCTCGAGCAATCGGTTCATCGTGCGGCCGAGACGAGCGATCTCGTCGCGGCTGTGGGGGACGACGAGGCGCGCGTCGACGTCGCGATCGGAGATCGCGTCGGCCTGGCGCCGCATGCGCTCGACCGGCCGCAGTGCCGCGCCGGCGAGGAACCACGCCCCGATCCCGACGACGACGACGGCCACGCCGGCGCTGATGAGCAGGAAGCGCTCGACGTCGTTGACCGCATTGTGGGTCTCCTCGAGCGATGTGCCGACGACGACGATGCGGTCGTTCTCGCCTTGGGACTTCGGGCTCATCGCCTGGATGGCGATGATCCGGAAGGTCTCGGGCTCGGGCCCGAGGGCGCGTTCGGTGAACACGCGCCCCTCCTTGTGCACGGCCCGGACGATGTCCCTCGTGATCACGGGGTCGGGCCCGGCCTCGTTCGTCGACTTGACCACGTTCCCGTCCGTGTCGAGCACCTGGGCGACGACCTCACGCGTCGGGACGCTGCCCGCCCTGCCGAGCGACAGCTTCCCCGCGCGGAGGTCGCGACGGAGCGACGCGGCCTGCGGCGCGAGGCCCTGGTCGAGCGACTCGACCCTCCCGTGCCGGAACGAGTCGACGAAGACGATCCACGCGACGGCGAACAGCACCAAGGTGAGCGCTGCGGCCGCGAGCGCCAACCGGATCCGGATCGGCACGGATCAGCTGGTGAGCTCGCCGCGCAGGCGGTAGCCGACGCCGCGCACGGTCTCGATGTCGCGCCGGCCGTACGGCCGGTCGACCTTCTTGCGCAGGTACGCGATGTACTGGTCGACGACGTTCGACCCGCCGTCGTACGCCGAGTCCCAGGCGTGCTCGAGGATCTGCGTGCGCGTCACGACGCCGCCGGCATTGCGCATGAGCAGCTCGAGGACGGCCATCTCCTTGGGTGAGAGCTCGAGGTCGACCTCGCCCCGGTAGGCGCGGTGCGTCGCGGGGTTCAGCCGCAGGTCACCGACCTCGAGCGCTGCGGGGCGCGTGCCGGGCCCGCGCCGGATGAGGGCGCGCACGCGGGCCGCGAGCTCCGCGAAGCTGAACGGCTTCGTGACGTAGTCGTCCGCGCCGGCGTCGAGGCCCTGGACCCGGTCCTCCACCCCCTCACGCGCGGTGAGGAGGAGGACCGGAGCCCAACGTCCCGCCTCGCGCATCCTCCGGCAGACGTCGAAGCCGTCGAAACCGGGCAGCATGATGTCGAGGAGCACGGCGTCGTAGTCGTTCTCCGTCGCCATCCAGAGCCCGTCGGGGCCGTCGTTCGCCACGTCGACCGCGTAGCCCTCCTCGCGGAGGCCGCGCTCGAGCAGCGCGGCCATCCGCGCCTCGTCCTCGACGACCAGCACGCGCATGGCGCAAGGATACGGGCCGCACCCGTTCGGAGGGCTAGTTCGTCTGGCAGGCCTGCTGGTAGATCGCCGCGGGCACCTGGCCGCCGTCGCAGTACGTGCCACGGTCGACCACCTGCCACGCGCTCCCGTTCCACCGCAGCAGCTGGGTGATCTCGTACGAGTTCTGCTGGTTGGGCCCGACCGTCGGGCTCGTCACGGCCCACGTGATCGCGCAGTGGAACTCGTTGAGCTGGAACAGCTGCTCACCCGGCTGCAACGACGCGACGACGGCCGGACGGATCGCGGCGTCGGTGCACGGCGGGGTGCCGCCACCGCCACCACCCGTCGTCGCGGACGTCGCGCTCGTCGTCGGCGGGGGAGGCGGTGGGATGTTCGGGCAGAACGGCGTGCCGGCCTGCGCGGCGCTCGCGAGCGCGGTGCGCGTCTGCGGCCCCACGACGCCGTCCGGGGTCAGTCCGACGGTCTGCTGGAAGAAGCGGATCGCGCGCACGGTGTCGGGGCCGAGCTTGCCGTCGAGCGGGCCCGGGTTGCAGTTGAGGCTCACCAGCTCGCGCTGGATCTGGATCACCTCGTTCCCGTCGCTGCTGTCGGCGCCGCCGTCGTTGCTCGCGGTCGTCGGCGTGGTGCTGCCGCTGCCGCTCTCGACCGACGCGTTGTCGTCGCCGCCGCACGCCGCCGCCACCAGCACGAGCACTGCCGCCAGGGCGGCGATCATCATCCAGCGCTTCCGCATCACGGATCCCCCTCGTCGAGTTGCTGCACACTACAGGTGGGGCCGCTAGCTCAAGCTGGCAGAGCAACGGGCTTTTAACCCGGAGGTTCAGGGTTCGATCCCCTGGCGGCCCACTTCACTTCACTCCCGCGCGCGCGGTGTGGAACGCGCCGCCTAGTTGGTCTGGCAGGCCTGCTGGTAGATCCCCTGCGGCACGTCGCCCGCATCGCAGTACGCGCCCCGGTCGACGACCTGCCACGCGGTGCCGTTCCAGCGGAGGAGCTGGGTGATCTCGTACGAGCTCTGCTGGTTGGGCCCGACCGTCGGGCTCGTGACCGCCCAGTTGCCCGCGCACCGGAACGCGTTGAGCTCGACGAGCTGCTCGCCCGGCTCGAGCCCCGCGGTGGCGGCGGTCCGGATCGCCGACTCCTTGCACGAGCTCTCGCCACTGGGAGCCGTCGGTGGTGCCGTCGCCGGCGGGGTCGGCGGACAGCGCGGGGTGCCCGACTGCGCCGCGGCCGCGAGCGCGG
The DNA here is from genome assembly GCA_036559825.1 of Acidimicrobiia bacterium. Lineage (GTDB taxonomy): Bacteria > Actinomycetota > Acidimicrobiia > IMCC26256 > PALSA-555 > DATBSK01. The sequence goes on from DATBSK010000204.1 coordinate 4,874, forward strand.
CGCGCGTGCTCTGGCCGACGATGCCGTCGACGACGAGGCTGGCCGCGCCTTGGAACGAGCGGATGCCTGCCTCGGTGTCGGGGCCGAGCTCGCCGTCGAGCGGACCGACGTCGCAGCCGAGCGACGTCAGCTGCCGCTGGATCTCGAGCACGTCGTTGCCGTCGCTCGTCGTGCCGCCCGCGCTCACCGAGCGTGACTCGTCGTCGCCTCCGCACGCCGCCGCGACCAACGCCAGCGCGAGCACCGCCGCACCGAGGAGCACCGAGCGCCGCGTCATCGCCTCCTCCTCGTCCCCGGAAGACGATAGCGACGATCCCGCACGGACCCGCGTCTGTGCTCGTACTCTTCTCGGCAGCGAGCGTCTGGGGAAGGGGGCCGGGGATGCATCGACTCATCGTCATCCTCGTGAGCGTCGTCGCCGTGTGCACGACGACCACGGTGGTGACCACGGCGGGAGCGGTCACGCACACGGGCACGAGACCTCGCCGACGGTCGCGGGCGCACGCGAGATCGCCGTGGAGGGTGACCACTTCCGGTTCACGCCGCGCAAGATCACGGTCGATGCGGGCGAGGACGTGACGATCGCGCTCACGTCGGACGACACGCTCCACGACTTCGTGGTCAAGGATCACGGTCACGTCGTCGCGGCGAAGAAGGGGAAGACGAAGCGCGGCGGCTTGATGATCGACGAGGCCGGGACCTACACCTTCTTCTGCAGCGTGCCGGGCCACCGCGCCCAGGGCATGAAGGGCACGATCGTCGTCAGCTGACGAGCGCGTCGCCGAGCGGAGCGAGCGGCCGGCCGAGCGCCTCGGCCACTGCCGGGTTCGTGATGTTGCCGGCGACCGTGTTCACGCCGATCGCGAGCGCGGCGTCCGCCTCCGTGGCGCCGGCCACGCCGCGCGTCGCGAGCTCGAGCGCGTACGGCAGCGTCGCGTTGGTGAGCGCGTACGTCGACGTGTGCGGCACGGCGGCGGGGATGTTGCCGACTCCGTAGTGCAGGACGCCGTGCAGCTCGTACACCGGGTCGGCGTGCGTCGTCTCGTGGATCGTCTCGACGCAACCGCCCTGGTCGACCGCGCAATCGACGATGACCGAGCCTGTCGGCATGGATGCCACCATCTCCTCGGTGACGACGACCGGCGCGCGTCCGCCCGGGACGAGCACGGCCCCGACGACGAGGTCGGCGTCGGCCAGGGCCCGCGCCACCGTCCCGCGGTTGCTGGCGAGCGTGACGATCCGCCCCTGGTGGATCTGGTCGACGAACCGCAATCGGTCGAGGTTCTTGTCGAGCAGCGTGACCTCGGCCTCCATGCCCTGCGCGATCCAGGCCGAGTTCCAGCCGACGTTGCCGGCACCGAGCACGACGACGTGCGCGGGCCGCACGCCCGGTACACCGCCGAGGAGGATCCCGCGCCCGCCGTACTCGCGCTCGAGGAAGTGCGCGCCGATCTGCGTGGCCATGCGCCCCGCGACCTCGCTCATCGGGGCGAGCAGCGGCAGCGCACCGGAGCCGAGCTGGACGGTCTCGTACGCGACCGCCGTGACCTTCTGCTCGAGGAGGGCGTCGGCGACCGCGGGGTACGCGGCGAGGTGCAGGTACGTGAAGAGGACGAGCCCCGGGCGGAGATGTCCGAACTCCTCGACCTGAGGCTCCTTGACCTTCAGCACGACGTCGGCGTGCTCCCAGACCTCGCCCGCGTCGCGGACGATCTCCGCGCCCGCCGACGCGTAGTCGTCGTCGGTGATCGAAGAGTCGGCGCCGGCCCCGGCTTCGACGAGCACATCGACGTCGTGCGCGCGCAGCTCTGCGACGCCGTCGGGCGTGATGGCGACGCGGTGCTCGCCGTCCTTGACCTCTCGGGGCACCCCGACTCGACACCGCGTCGTCATCGCGTGCGCCTCCTCGTCACGCGCCGAACTGCTGCCACGCCTCGCCGAGCACCGTCCGGAGCGTCGACTCGATGACGTCGAGCTCGGCGTCACCGGCGATGAGCGGCGGGGCGAGCTGGACGACTGGGTCGCCGCGGTCGTCGGTGCGGCAGATCAGCCCGGCGTCGTACAAGCGCGGCGCCAGGAAGCCGCGCAGCAGGCGCTCCGACTCCTCGTCGCTGAACGACTCCTTGTTCTGCTGGTCGCGCACGAGCTCGATGCCGAAGAAGTAGCCCGCGCCCCGTACGTCTCCGACGATCGGGATGTCGAGCAGACCGTCGAGCCGCTCGCGGAAGCCGGCCTCGTGGTCGCGCACGTTGTCGATCACCGCCTCATCGGCGATCGCGTCGAGGTTCGCGAGACCGACGGCGCAGCTCACGGGATGACCGCCGAACGTGATGCCGTGGAGGAACGACCGTGTGCCCTCGAGGAACGGCTCCGCGAGGTGGTCACGGCAGACGACGGCGCCGAGGGGTGAGTAGCCGCTCGTGAGACCCTTCGCGCAGGTGATCATGTCGGGCAGGTAGTCGAAGCGCTGCGCGCCGAACCACTCGCCGAGGCGACCGAACGCGCAGATCACCTCGTCGGAGACGAGCAGCACGCCGTAGCGGTCGCAGATCTCGCGCACGCGCGCGAAGTAGCCCTCCGGCGGCACGAGGCAGCCGCCCGCGTTCTGCACCGGCTCGAGGTAGACGGCGGCGACGGTCTCGGGTCCCTCCCAGAGGATCGCCTCCTCGATGGCGTCGGTGACCGCGAGCATGAACGCCTTCTCGTCGGCGCCGAGCGGGTGCCGGTACCGGTTCGTGTTCACGACGTGCGACGCGCCCGGCGTGAGCGGTTCGAACGGGGTCTTGAGCGCCGGCACACCGGTGATCGCGAGCGCGCCGAGCGTCGTACCGTGGTAGGCGATCTTCCGCGCGATCACCTTGTAGCGCTGGCCCTCACCACGCGCGCGGTGGTACTGGCGCGCGAGCTTCCACGCCGACTCCACGGCGTCCGAGCCGCCGGTCGTGAAGAAGACGCGGTTCAGGTCGCCCGGCGCGAGCTCCGCGACGCGCGCGGCGAGCTCGATCGCGGGTGGGTGCGCGTACGTCCAGAGCGGGAAGTACTCGAGCGTCTCGGCTTGGCGCGCCGCGGCCTGCGCCAGGTCGTGGCGACCGTGCCCGAGCTGCACGGTGAACAGACCCGAGAGCCCGTCCAGGTACCGCTTGCCGTGCGCGTCCCAGACGTGGCACCCCTCGCCGCGCACGATGATCGGCGCGGCGCGGTCGGGGCCGTAGACGCCGAGACGGCTGAAGTGCATCCAGAGGTGACGGTGCGCCAGCTCCTCGAGCTCGGCGGCGCTGCGGTCTGGCGTCATCGTGTCCCCCACGCGTACGTGTGCTTGTAGAGGCGGAGGTAGGTGAACGTCTCGGCGTCGCGGATCCCGGGGATCGACCGGATCTTGTCGTTGAGCAGCGCCAGGAGATGGTCGTCGTCCTCGCAGACGACCTCGAGGAGCAGGTCGAAGGATCCACCGACGATGACGACGTAGTCGACCTCGGGGATCGAGGCGATCGTGTCGGCCGCGGCACGCAGGTCGCCTTCGACGCGCAGCCCGATCATCGCCATCCTGCGGAACCCGAGCACGAGGGGATCCGTGACCGCGACGATCTGGCACACCCCCGACTCGATGAGCCGCTGCACTCGCTGGCGCACCGCGGCCTCCGAGAGCCCGACGCGCTCCGCGAGGCGCGTGTACGGGAGCCGCCCGTCGTGCTGCAGTGCCTCGATCAGCGCCTTGTCGGCATCGTCGATGACGACGGGATCCGCCCGGTTGCGCGGCATGACGCGACGATGGCACGCGCCACCCAGAGGCGCAAGGATTCCGTCGTCCCGCCGAGTGCAAAACGTGGAATCCGCTGATCGAGCGCGTCACTACGACGGATCATGTCGTGGCCGCGCCGACACGCCCGTAGGATCCCGGCGATGCCCGCGCCGCCCGCGCCCCTCGCACCGGGCTTCTCGGAGACGCCGCTGTGGCATGCCGACGTGCGGGTCCCCGCAGCACTCGACGACCCCGGCCCGTTGCCCGACGAGGTCGAGGTCGTCGTCGTGGGCGCGGGCTACTGCGGGATCACGGCCGGGGCCGAGCTCGCGGCTCGGGGCCGCACCGTCGCGGTCCTCGAGGCCGATCCCGTCGGTGTGGGCGCGAGCACGCGCAACGGCGGGATGGTGATCCCCGAGCTGAAGCACGGGCCGCGCGAGCTCGCGCGCCGCTACGGCGCGCTCGCGGGGGAGCTCGTCGACGCGGTGCTCGAGGCGTTCGCGCTCGTCGAGCGGCTCGTCGACGAGTGGGCGATCGAGTGCGACTACGCGCGGTGCGGGGGGCTGCTGCTCGCGCACCACGACCGCCAGGTCATGCATCTCGAGGAAGCGGCCGACGAGTGGAGCGACCTGCTCGACGGCGCGGCGCGCGTCCTCACCGACGACGAGCTGCGGGAGGAGATCGGCACGTCTGCGTACCGTGCCGGCTTGCTCGTCGAGCGGACCGGCGGTCTGCAGCCGGCGAAGTACCACGCCGGGCTCGTCCGCCGCGCGCTCGACGCCGGCGCGGTGGTGCACGGACGAACGCGCGTGACCTCGATCGATCGCCGCCACGCGGGTGGTTACCGCGTCGGCACGACCCGCGGCGTCCTCGATGCCCGCGAGGTGCTCGTCGCCACGAACGCCGATGCCGACGAGATCGTGCCGGAGCTCCGGCGGCGCGTGCTGCCGATCGGCAGCTTCATCATCGCGACCGAGGCTCTGCCGGGCGACGTCGCGGACGCGTGCATCCCGAAGCGGCGCATGGTGTACGACGCGACGAGCTTTCTCTTCTACTGGCGGCTCTCGCTCGACGATCGCATGGTGTTCGGGGGGCGGACGAGCCTCGCCCCGACGACGCTCGCGCAGGCGCGCGACGCGCTCTATCCCGAGATGGTCCGGATCCACCCGCAGCTCGCGGGGACGCGTGTCGAGCACTCGTGGGGTGGCAACGTCGCGATCACCTTCGACCGGCTCCCGCACTGCGGCCGGCTCCCGCTCCCCGGCGGCGGCGATGTCGCGTACGCCACGGGGTGCAACGGCACCGGCATCGCGCTCGCGACGTGGTTCGGCGCGAAGGCCGCGGCCTGGCTGTCGGGCGAGGAGCCGCCGCCCGCGTTCGCGCAGCTCCCGTTCCCGAAGGTGCCGCTGCACGCCTGGCGCAACGCGTACCTCCCGGCCGTCGGCGGCTGGCTCCGGGCCAAGGACCGCCTCGGGCTGTAGGCGCGTGTTGCGTCCCTCACCGTCACTACGAGGGTCGAGAGACGCATCTGCATGTTCATCAAGGTGCGTCCCTGAACCCGCCCCATGACGGTGAGAGACGCAACACGATCTCGTCGAGGTCGACGGCGACGTCCATGCCCGCGCGCTGCTCGAGCCACTGCCGGTTGCGGGTGTGCAGGTCGTCGGTGTCGTGGTAGCGGTTCAGCACGACGGTCACGGGCGCGACCGTCGCGAGCACGGGGTGCGCGAGGCGCACGGCGTTGATCGTCCCGAGGCCCGGGTCCGCGACGAGCAGGATCTCGTCGGGGGCGAGCGCGGCGGCGAGGTCGACGGTGTCGCCGTCGGCCGCGAGCGGTGAGCGCGCGCCACCCGCGCCCTCGACGAGCCCGACGTCGGCATGGTCGGGCCATGCGAGCTCCGTCACGAGGTCCCCGATCGTGAAGGGCGCTCGGCCGAGCACCTCGGCGGCCATCGGCGGCGCCATCGCCGCCTCGTACCAGCGACCGGGTGGGCACACCGCGCGCGCGTCGTCGCGGGTCGCGGCGGCGAGGACGTCGGCGTCGGTCTCCCGGTCATCGCTCGCGAACGACTGCACCGGCTTGCGCGCGACGACGGACCGGCCCTGCGCCACGAGGACCTCCGCCAGCCGCGCCGTCACCCACGTCTTGCCCACCTCGGTGCCGGTGCCGGTGACGACGACGAGCTGGCGCGGCCGCGTCACCGCGCAGTGATGGCGGCGAGCGCGTCCGCGAGCGCGTCGACCTGCTGGCTCGTGTGCGCGGCCGAGAGCGTGACGCGCAGGCGCGAGGTCCCCGCGGGCACCGTCGGGGGCCGGATCGCGGGCACGAGCATCCCCTGCTCGAGCAGATCGGCAGCCGCGGCGAGCGTGGCGCGCTCGTCCCCCAGCACCACGGGGACGATGGGTGACGGGTGCCCCGGCCGGACCCGGTCGACGTGCGCGCGCAGGCGGCGACGCAGCTCGTCGCCCTCGGGCGAGCACACGATCGCGAGCGCCGCGCGCGCGGCCGCGGTGTCCGCGGGCGTCGACGCGGTGGTGAAGATGTACGAGCGCGCGCGGTTCTCCAGCAGCTCGGCGAACCGCGTGCTCGCGGCGGCGAAGCCACCGAGCGCTCCGAGGGTCTTCGAGAGCGTGCCCACACGGACGACGTCGGCGTCGCCAAGGTCGGGATCCGGGCCGAGGACCGCGTGCGCCTCGTCGAGCACGAGCAGCGCGCCGTGACGCGCGCACACGTCCAGCAGGTCGTCCACCGGTGCCACGTCGCCATCCATCGAGAAGACAGTGTCGGTGACGATGAGTCCGCGACGCGGTGTCGCCGCGGCGAGCAGCGCGTCGACGTGCTCGACATCGGCGTGGCGCGCCACGACGTGCTCTGCACGCGCGAGGCGGCACCCGTCGATGATCGACGCGTGGTTGAGCTCGTCGGAGATGACGAGCACGTCGGGGCCGCCGAAGGTCGTGAGCACGCCGAGATTGGCGGCGAAGCCCGTCGGGAAGAGCACCGCGCGCTCGCTCCTCTTCCACGCCGCGAGCTCGTGCTCGAGCTCGGTGTGGACGGGGCGCGAGCCGACGATGAGGCGCGCCGAGCCGGAGCCGGCACCCCACCGGTCGAGCGCGGCGTGCGCGGCCGCGACCACCGCGGGATGCTGCGTGAGCCCCAGGTAGTCGTTCGACGCGAACGAGACCACCGGTGCGCCGTCGGGCGCAAGCTTCCCCTCCGGGCCCGCGGCGTCGAGATCGCGCGGCGCGCGCCACTGACCGGCGGCGCGGATGTCGTCGCCCACGCGCTCGGCCCACTCGCGCCACGTCATGGCTGCTTCACGTCTTCTGGCGTCGCAGCGCCGCGCTGGGTGACGCTCTGCGACGCCAGAACGCGCAACGACTGCTCGAGCACGTCGACGATGCGCGTCAGCTCGGCGGACGTGATCGTGAGCGGCGGCATGAGCACGACGACGTCTCCGAGCGGCCGGAGCAGGACGCCGCGCCGGACCGCTTCGGCGCACGCGCGTCGTCCCCAGCGCAGGCCGTCGGACGGCGGCGCGAGCTCGACCCCGCCCATGAGCCCCTGCAGCCGAACGTCGCGCACGACGTCGAGCGGTGCGATGTGCTGGTCCAGCAGCGCGCGCAGCTCGGCCGAGCGCGCCCGGACGTTGTCCAGCACGTCCCATTCGTCGAGCAGCTGGAGGTGACGCAGCGCGACCGCGCACGCGAGCGCGTTCCCGCCGTACGAGTGCCCGTGGTACAGCGTCCGCTCCGACAGGTCCGGGCCGAGGAACGCGTCGAAGACCCGGCCGCTCGCGACGGTCGCGGACTGTGCGAGGTACCCGGCGGTGAGGCCCTTGCCGAGCGCCATGAGGTCGGGGCGCAGTCCGCACTGCTCGGAGGCGAACAGCGTCCCCGTGCGACCGAAGCCGGTCGCGACCTCGTCGCAGATCAGGAGCACGTCGTGGTCGCGGCACGCGGACTGCAGGGTCGCGAACGCGTCCGGCGCCGCGAGCTGCATGCCCGCGGCCCCCTGGACGAGGGGCTCGACGATCACCGCCGCGAGCCCGGCGGCGTGCTCGCCGATGATGCGGGCCGCGACGTCGAAGCACGCCGGATCCGAGAACATCGGTGCGCGGTGCACGGGGAAGCGCAACGGGTCGAACAGGTCGGTGCCGAACCCGCCGTCGCCGACGGACAGCGCGCCGACCGTGTCGCCGTGGTACGCGCCACCGAAGGCGAGGAAGGAGGTGCGCCCCTCGACACCCCGGTTCACCCAGTACTGGAACGCGATCTTCAGCGCCTGCTCGACCGCGCTCGCGCCGTCCGAGGCGAAGAGGAAGTGGGGCTGGGCGACGGGGACGAGCGGTGCCAGTGCCTCAGCGAGCTCGACGACGACGCGGTTGCCGTTCCCGAGCATCGTCGAGTGGGCGCCGAGCTCGAGCTGGGCGCGGACCGCGTCGTCGAGCTCGGGCACGTGGTGGCCGAGCGTGTTGACCCAGAGCGAGGAGATGGCATCGAGGTAGCGCTTCCCGTCGACGTCGACGAGCTCGTGGCCCTCGCCGCGCTCGACGAGCACGGGCGTGCTCTCGGCGAAGCACGACATCTGCGTGAAGCCGTGCCACACGACCCCTGCATCGCGCTTGGCCCAGACGGCCGCGTCGTCCACCGTGCCATGATGCCCCTCCGAGAGATGAAGCGGAGGCGTGGCCGGACGGCCGGGACGCCGGAGCGGAATCGACCCGATGTCTGAGACCCTGCGCGACAAGGCCGCCGTCGTCGGTGTGGGCGCGACGCCGTACTACAAGCGCGGGCGCTCGCTGCCGCAGACGCCGTTCGAGCTCGCCGGCAAGGCGATGCTCGCGGCGCTCGACGACGCCGGGCTCACGGTCGAGGACGTCGACGGGCTCGCCCTGTACTCCTTCGGCCTCGGTGGCGACACGTCGCTGTTCGCTCAGGTGATGGGCATCCCCGAGGTGCGCTTCACCGCCATGCTCACCGGCGGCGGTGGCGGTGCCGCGGGGTCGGTCGGACTCGCGGCCGCGGCCATCGCCTCGGGCATGGCGACGTGCGTCGTGAGCCTGATGTCGCTGCAGCAGGCCGCGAACCGGTTCGGTGCCTCGTTCGCGCCGAAGAAGCGCGCTGCCGGCGCGCAGTACGCGGCGCCGCCCACGCCGGAAGGGAACTTCATCCAGCCTGCGGGTCTCGTCGGCCCGGGCCAGATGTTCGCCGTGCTCACGCAGCGCCACATGCACCTGTACGGCACGAAGCGCGAGCACCTCGCCGAGGTCGCGATCTCGACGCGCGAGAACGCGCGGCGCCGCGAGACGTCGATCATGCGCGACGAGCTCACCCTCGACGACTACTTCGCGGCGCGGATGATCGCCGACCCGCTCTGCCTCTTCGACTTCTGCCTCGAGTGTGACGGCGCAGTGGCGGTGGTCACGGTGGGTGCCGATCGCGCTCGCGATCTCCCGCACCCGCCCGCGTACGTGCGCGCGACCGCGCACGGGGGCCACGGCCGGTGGGGGCAGGCGATCACGTGGATGGGCATGCCCGAAGAGGAGTTCGCGTCGTCCGGTCACCGGCCCGTCGCGCGGCGGCTCTGGGAGATGGCGGGCAGCGGCCCCGAGGACGTCGACGTCGCGCTGCTCTACGACCACTTCTCGCCGATGGTGGTGCTCCAGCTCGAGGACTACGGCTTCTGCCCCGTCGGGGAGGGCGGCCCGTTCGTCGGCGACGGCAACATCCGCTGGAAGACCGGGACGATCCCGGTCAACACGCACGGCGGCAACCTGTCGGAGGCGTACATCATCGGGATGACCCACGTGAAGGAGGCGGTGGAGCAGATCCGGGGCACCGCGGTGAACCAGGTGGATGGTGCCGCGCTCGCGCTCGTGACGGGCGGTCCCGCGTCGATCCCGACGTCGTCGGTCCTCCTCGCGAAGGACGTGTCTTCGTGACCACGGCGCAGCTCCCACCCGCCGAGCTCATCCACCTCGTGCCCGACGTGTTCACGCGGCCGTTCTGGGAAGCCGCGGCCGCGCACCGCCTCGTCGTCCCGAAGTGCACGACGTGTGGCACGTTCCGGCTCCCGCCGAGCGCGTTCTGCTTCCGCTGCCGCGCCCAGGAGGTGGAGTGGGTCGAGCAGGACGGCCGGGGCTCGGTCTACGCGTTCACCGTCGTTCACCACCCCGTGCTCCCCGACTTCGCGGACTCCGTCCCGTACGTGCCGATCGTCGTCGAGCTGCCCGGCACCAACGGCTGTCGACTCGTCGGCGCGCTGCAGGACGTCGACATCGAGGACGTGCGCATCGGCATGGACGTCGAGCTCGTCTGGCGCGACGTGCGCGACGGCGAGACCGTCCCGACGTTCCGACCCGCGGTCCGAAGGTCGTCGTGAGCGAGAGACCGCGCCGCAGGTACCCTGCGGCGCGCGAGCGGTCGCCGAGGTGGGGTGGACGGCCCGGCGCGCAGCGCCGAGAGCGGGAAGTGTGACCGAGCTGTCGGGGAGCAAGGTCCTCGTCACGGGCCCGACGGGCCAGGTCGCGCTGCCGCTGACGCTCGGTCTCGCGGCTGCCGGCGCCGACACGTGGGGCGTGGCGCGCTTCACCGACGCCGCAGCACGCTCGCGACTCGAAGAGAGTGGCGTCACTTGCGTCACCGCGGACCTCGCCACCACGGACTTCGCGGACCTGCCCGACGACTTCGACTACGTGCTGAACTTCGCCGTCGCCAAGGGCGGCGACGACGACTGGGATCGCGACCTCTCCGCCAACGGCGAGTCGATCGCGCTGCTCGTCGCGCGGACGCGGCCCCGCGCCCTCCTGCACTGCTCGTCGACGGCGGTGTACCAGCACCGGGGCCCCGGGCACGCGCTCGTGGAGACCGACCCGCTCGGCGACAACCACCGGGTGATGTTCCCGACGTACAGCCTGGCGAAGATCGCGGCCGAGGTCGTCGCGCGCGCCGCGGCGCGCGAGCACGGCGTGCCGACGACGATCGCCCGGCTCAACGTCCCGTACGGCGACAACGGCGGCTGGCCCGGCTGGCACCTCGAGTTCATGCTCGCCGGTCATCCGATCGCGCTGCACCCGGAACGGCCGAACCTCTTCGACCCGATCCACGAGGACGACATGCTCGCGACGGTGCCGGCGCTGCTCGACGCGGCGAGCGTCCCCGCGACGATCGTCAACTGGGGCGGCCCGTCCGCCTCGATCGAGGACTGGTGCGGGCTCCTCGCGGACATCACCGGTCTCGAGGCGAAGTTCGACGAGACCCCGCACACGATCGGCAGCGTGCACGTCGACCTCACGCGGCTGCACGGCATCGCCGGTCCCGCGTCGGTGACCATCGACGACGGCATCCGGCGGATGGTCGCGGCGCGGCATCCCGAGCTCCTGTCGTGACACAGGAGGCCGGCGATCCCGTCCTCGTCGAGGTCGACGAGGGCGTCGCGACCATCACGCTGAACCGTCCCGAAGCACGCAACGCGATCAACGGTGCTCTGGGGATCGGCCTCGCACGCGCCGTCGGCGACTGCGAGGCGCGCGCCGACGTCGCCGCGATGGTCCTCACCGGCCGCGACCCGGCCTTCTGCGCCGGCGCCGACCTCAAGGAGCTCGCCGGCGGCGGAGCCGCCGCAGCTGGACACGCCGACGACTCCGCCTCTTCTGGTCGACCCCGCGAGCGGGGTCTCCTCCGGCGTCGACCGTCCAAGCCACTCGACGCCGGTGACCCCTACCGCCGCGACGAGTTCGGCCAGTACCCGTTCCGCGGTCCGTACCCGCCGCGCACCAAGCTCCTGATCGGCGCGGTCAACGGGCCCGCGATCACCGGGGGCTTCGAGCTCGCGCTCAACTGCGACTTCCTCGTCGCGTCGGACCGCGCCCGGTTCGCCGACACGCACGCGCGCGTCGGAGTGATGCCCGGGTGGGGCCTCACGGTCCTGCTCGTCGAGACGATCGGTGTGCGGCGGGCGCGTGAGCTCAGCTCGACGGGCAACTTCATCGACGCCGAGACCGCGCTCACCTGGGGTCTCGTGAACCATGTCGTGCCGCACGAGGAGCTCGTCCCGTTCGCGCAGGATCTCGCACGGGCCGCGGCGGGGAACGACCAGGTCGGGGTGCGCCGCATGCTCGCGACCTACGACGAGATCGCGGCGACGATCTACGACGCGGGCTGGGAGGTCGAGCGCCGCGTCAACCGAGCCTGGCTTGCCGACGGCATCGACGCCGAGGAGGTCGCGCGGCGCAAGGACGCGATCGTCGAGCGCGGCCGCGGCCAGCTCTGATCTGCCTGGTCACTGCTCTGCGGCGTCGCCGTGCCGTCGTCGCGCAGGGCCTCGAGGAAGACGTCGTTCGCGAACACGGCCAGCCAGACCACGGCCGTGATGAGCGCGGCAGAGGCGACGAAGGACCGTGTGCCCTCAGGTGCGAAGAAGCAGTGCTGACGGCCCCGACCGAGCCGCTCACGAGTCCGCTGCCCCCATCTGCCTGCACCCGGGCGGTGAGGCTCGGTGACACCGACGAGCGATGTCGTCGAGCGCGGCCGCAACCTCTACTCTGCGCAGCCGTGAAGCCTGCGGCGTTCGAGTACCACGCGCCGACGACGGTCGACGAGGTCGTCGGCCTGCTCGGGGAGCACGCCGACGAGTGCAAGCCGCTCGCCGGGGGACAGAGCCTCGTGCCCATGCTGGCCCTGCGGCTGACACGCTTCGAGCACATCGTCGACCTCAACCGCGTCGGCGAGCTGGCCGGTGTCGACCGGGTCGACGGCGCGCTGCGGATCGGCGCCATGACGCGCCAGCGCGCGGTCGAGCGCGACGCGACGACGGCCGCCGCCGTGCCGCTGGTCGCGCGCGCGGTTCCGTTCATCGGCCACACCCAGATCCGTAACCGCGGCACGATCGGCGGCTCGCTCGCGCACGCCGACCCCGCGTCCGAGCTGCCGGCGGTCGCGCTCGCGCTGGACGCGGACTTCGAGGTCGCGTCGTCCGGCGGGCGGCGAACCGTCCCCGCGGCGGAGTTCTTCGAGGGAACGTGGACGACGTGCCTCGGCGACGACGAGCTGCTCATCGCCTGCAGCTTCCCCGTGTGGGAGGGGCGGTGCGGCTTCGCGTTCGACGAGATCGCGCGGCGCAGCGGCGACTTCGCCCTCGCCGGCGTCGGCGCGGCGGTCGAGCTCGGGCCGGACGGCACCGTGCAGCGATGCGCCCTCGGCATGCTCGGCGTCGCCAGCACCCCGGTGCGCGCGCCCGAGGCCGAGGCCTCGGTCCTCGGCCGCGCGCCGACCGGGGCGGACCTCGAGGAGGTCGGTCAGCTCGCC
>DATBSK010000205.1:0-20203 GCA_036559825.1 Acidimicrobiia bacterium
GTACCTGCGGCCGCCCTGCGGGTCGCTCGCTTGCTCCGTTGGCATCGGGACCGAGGCTACCAGCGGGTCGTCGCTCGATCGTCGTACTGTTCGGAGTCGTGCAGCCTGCCAACGCGGTTCAGCGCGCGTACTGGAACAGCGATGACTCGCGCGAGTGGGTGGACTCACCCCACCGCTACGACGACATGCTCGCGCCCTTCGCCGACGCCTTGCTCACCGCGGTCACGCCCGTCACGGGCGAGCGCGTGCTCGACATCGGCTGCGGGAACGGCGCCACGACGCTGATGTTCGCGAACGAGGTCGGCGCCGCGGGCGAATCGGTCGGCGTCGACCTGTCCGAGGCCATGATCGCGAACGCGCGCGCTCGCGCCGCGGAGCAGGGGATCACGAACGCGACCTTCGCCGTCGCGGACGCACAGGTCGACGATCTCGGCGCACCGTACGACATCGCCGTGAGCCGCTTCGGGATCATGTTCTTCGACGATCCCGACGCCGCGTGCGCCAACGTCGTGGGCGCCCTGCGGACGGGCGGCCGGGTCGCGATCACCTGCTGGCGGACCGTGGCCGAGAACGAATGGGTGCGCGTGCAGGCAGCTGCGGTCGCCGAGCACGTGGCGCTGCCCCAGCCGACACCCGGCGAGCCCGGCCCCTTCCGCTACAGCGATCCGGCGCCCCTCGTTCGGTCCCTCGAGCGCGGAGGGCTCGCCGGTGTCGAGGCCGCGCCCTTCGACACGTCGATCCTGCTCGGCGGACGCGGCACCTTCGACGACACGATGGCGTACGTCGCCAGTAGCGGCATGCTGCGCCGCTTCCTCACGAATGCCGACGACGAGCAGCGCGGGAGGGCGATCGCGACCGTCCGGACCGCGCTCGAGCGCTTCCGGACCGACGACGGCGTCCGCCTCGGTGCCGCGGTGTGGGTCGTCAGCGGGCGCCGCCGCTGACCGGCGGCACGACCGCGACCTCGTCACCGTCGACGAGCACGGACCCGTCGCCCGCCGAGGGCTCGTCGCCGTTCACCCAGACGCGCGCTCTCGTCAGCACCGCAGCGAACTCGGGACCGAAGTCGGCGCGCGCCGCGTCGAGCAGCTCGCCCACGGTCGTGGCGTCGAGCTCGACCTCGGCGCGACCCGCGGCGTCTCGCGCAGCCGCGAACAGACGCAGCCGGACGCGCGCCACTCAATCGCCGGGCTTCGCCGCCGCGTCGCGCTCCACGTCCGCGAGCTCGGCGTCGAGGTCACCGAGATCCGACTCGAGCGCTTCGAGCGTCACGAGATCGGGATCACGCTCCTCGGGGTCCTGCTCCACGCACGCGAGCGTACGTGGAGCCCGCTCACCCGCCCGACAGGCGGAACTCCAGGACGCGCGTCTCCTCGGTGAGGAGCGCCAGGAGCCGCGCGAGGCGGTCTGACGCCGCGTCGGTCTCCAGCAGCGCCTGCGCGTCGAGCGGGCCGATCGGCGCGAGCGAAGCGGCCTCGAAGGACGCCCGCGCCGGGTCGTCGGCGGAGAGCTCGATCGCGGTGGAGGCGACCGGCGCGCCGAGCTCGGCGTGCAGGGCGCGGACCCGCTCGAGCAGCCGCGCGACCTGTTCGACATCCGTGGACATCGAGCGGCCTTGACGGTCGATGTCCGACGAGACGCCGCTTGCGGCGTCGACCAGTGGAGGCGTCGGTCCGCCGACGATGTCGTCGTCGAGCACCTCGACCTCCGCTTGCGGATATGGATCGTCTGAAAGCCACGACTGCACGCGCACCCGGCGCACGCCCACGGCGACGAGCGCGTACCGTCCGTCGTCGAAGCGACCGGCTTCGACGATGCGCGCCAGCGTGCCGACGTCGAAGCGCATGTCGCCACCGCCGACCTCGCTGCCCCGCTCGATGAGCACGACCCCGAACGTCCCGTCGCCTGCGAGACACCGCTCGGTCATGAGGCGGTACCGCGGCTCGAACACGTGCAACGGCAGCACCCCGTACGGGAAGAGCACGCTCCCGAGCGGGAACATCGGCGACACCGTCGCAGTCATCGCGTCAGTTGGCCCGGGCGCGCAGCGCCGCCGCGTCGCGCGCGGTCCGCGCCGCGCTCGCCTCGTCGAGGTCCGGGACGATCGCCTCCAGCGCCGAGGCGGCCTCGGCGAAGCGACCGAGTGAGCCGAGCAGGGTCGCGACGTCTCGGCGTTCGGACGCCGAGAGGCCCGGGATCTGCAGCCGCAGCCGCGCCGCCCAGGCGGCGGCACTCGGCGCGCGATCGACGAGTGCATGCAGCAGGTTCGCGAGCACACGGGCGAGGATCGCGTGCGAACCGACGGGCTCGAGGAACTCGTCGTGGAACGTCGCATCCGCGCGGATCGCCGTGAAGACGGCGCGCGCGCCGTCCGCATCGAGACGACGCCCGCCGTGGAACGGGTCGTAGTAGGCGCCACCGGACCCGCCGACGAGGAAGTGACCGGGCATCCCGATGCCCGCGAGCTCGAGCCCGCGCCGGCGCCCGACCTCCATCATCAGGATGCTGAGCGTGATCGGGATGCCGAGCCGCCGGTCGAGCACGCGGTCGAGGTACGAGTTGCGAGTGTCGGTGTAGTCGACCTCGTTGCCCGCGAAGCCATCTTCCCCGAACAGGTGGCGCGCGAGCCCGTCGGCGTCAGACGGCGCGTCGCGGGCGAGCGCGTCGAGCCGCGCGAGCTGCGTGTCGAGATCGACATCGTGGTCGTGCGCCGCGATCAGGAACAGCGCTTCGTCGAGCGGGAGCTCCGCGTCGGAGCGCTGCACGATCTCGACGAAGCGAGCAGTCGGATCCATCCGACGCGACGGTACACTCGGCCGCGTGACGACCGATCTCGACCAGCGCGAGCAGATCGCCGCGCGACTGCGCCGCGTCGGTCAGCGCGTCACAGGCAATCGCGAGGCGATCATCGACGTGCTGCGCGCCGCCGACCGGCCGCTCACGCTCCCCGAGATCCTCTCGTCACGCGACGGACTCGCGCAGAGCAGCGTCTACCGGAACCTCGTCGTGCTCGAGCAGGCGGGGATCGTGCACCGCATCGTCACCAACGACGAATACGCGCGCTTCGAGCTCGCCGAGGACCTCACCGGCGACCATCACCACCATCTCGTATGCGTCGTGTGCGGATCGGTCGAGGCCGTCATGAGGAACCCGGTGCTCGAGGAGTCGCTGCACGCCGCCGTCTCCGAGATCGACCGCGCCACCGGCTTCACAACCGAGCACCACCGCATCGACCTCCTCGGTCGCTGCAGAGATTGCGCGTGAACGGTTCGCAGCGACCCCGCTGAGGTTGTGATGGGCGCAGGGGGCCCGCTCCGCGCGAGTTAAGTGCGCCCGCAGGGCGCACTTCTGTTTGAAGCCCGGAGTGGGCCCCCGGAGCCCACCCCGGTCACGCGCTACTTCTGGCTGAAGAACGGCTCGCCGCTCGCGAGCTTCTGCGCCGCCCTCGTGAGTGTGCTCGCGGGGAGCTCGCCGGTGGCGCGGGCAACGACCTTGCCGTCCGCGCCGACGAACACGAAGTACGGGAACGCCTGTCCTCCGTAGCCGAAGAAGGCGCGCAGCCGCGAGTCGTCGGCGAGGACGGGCCGGAACGGCCAGTGCTCGCGCTTCAACCACTTCGAGGGCGGCCAGTTCGGGAGGCTCTTCGACGTGTTGGTCGTGACGGTGTCGACCTCGACGCCGTCGAGCTTGCCCTGCTTGGCGAGCTTGACGATCTCGGGGACCTCGGCCTGGCAGTGGGGGCACGAGTGCGAGAGGAACAGCACGATCCGCGGCTTGCCGTCGTTCGTGAAGCTGACCTCCTTGCCGGTGAGGCTGAGCCCCGCCAGCGTCGGCGCGGTCTGGCCGATCTCGTCGTCGGCCGCGGTGCCGAGGTGGTCGGACGGGAGCAGCGGACCGTGGGTGACGCGCACGCGCGGGCTGCGCTGCTCGCTGTCGAGGCCCTGCGCCGCCGGCGCGGGCGCGGCCGCCACGAGGCCGAGCGCCAGGGCGGCGACGAGGGCGGTGACGGTGCGGCGGAGCCCCCTCCGAGCGATCGAGGTCATGTGACTGCCTTCCCGATGGTTCGGTCGTGGACCAGGGTGACGACGAGCAGCGCCCCCACGAGGAGGAACGCGCTCAATGCCATGAACGCCAGCGTGACGTATCCGAGTTCCTCGAAGTAGGGCACGCTGCAGGGCACGAACACGGAGCACGACGAGCTCTCGGCGAACGACGGTACGCGCTCGACGAGCCAGTGGTAGAGCGACACCGGCGCCCCGAACACCACGAAGGGTGCGGCGTACCAGACGACCGAGCGGTCTCTTCGAAGTACGCCGACGGCGAGCGCCGCGAAGAGCGGGTACATGCAGATGCGCTGGTACCAGCAGAGCTCGCACGGGATGTAGCCGACGATCTCGGAGTAGTAGAGGCTCCCCGCGGTCGCGATCGCGGCGACGACGAGCGCGACGACCGGCGCGTGCGGGCCGATCGCGCCCACGACCCGCCTCCCGAGCGACCGGCCGCCCGCGAGCGCCAGCACGCCGACGACCACGAGCGCGACGAACGCGACGTTCGCGAGCAGCGTGAGGACCGTGAAGACGGTGTTCGCCTCGTCGACATACGACACCAGCTCAGCCGATGTCGAGGGTGCCGCGAAGCGTCGGCTGCTCGAACTCCGAGAGCAGCGGCTTGGCCGTGACGCGCCACTCGCCGGCGATCGGCACGTCGAAGCCGGGCGAGTAGTAGTGCCCGGGCCCGAGTCGGCGGAGCGGCACGTCGATCGGCGCGATCTTGCGATCCCGCTGCTCCAGCGTGACCTTCACCTCGTCGACGTCCTTCGGCGCGCCATCCTTGTCCGACAGGTCGACGTGGATGTCGTTGACGCCCGCGGCCCCGGGCGTCAGCGTGACGTCGACGTTCACCTTGGCACTGCGCAACGTCACGCCCGCGACACCGCCCTCACCTGCGTTCGCGACCGCGGTCTTGGCCGGCGCGGAGTTCACGAGCAGCGCGGTCGCGACGAGGATGAGCACCGCGGTGGCGATCTCGGCCCACACGGAGCGGCGGAGGCGGCGCAGCTCGAGCTGTTCGTCGATCTCGTACTCGTCGTCGTCGTCCTCGAAGCCGCCGGAGACGACCGGAAGCCCGGTCCGGGGCCCGTGTTCGTGAGACGGCGGGAGCAGCCGGAGCACGAGCTCACGGCTGAACGCCGCGAACACGATCACGAGCGCGACGAGGACGAGCTTGATGACGAGGATGCGGCCGTAGTCGGTGGTGCGCAGGGCGTCGAGGCTGCCCACCTGCCGCCACGTCTGGAAGGCACCGGTCGCGACGAGGGCGACGATGCACCCCAGCGCCAGACGCGAGAACCGCTCGACTGCGTCGCGCGCTTCGATGGTGGCGTCGCGCGCCAGCGTCACCACCGCGAGGACGACGAGTCCGCCGAGCCAGAGCGCCATGGCGAGGACGTGGATCGTGTCGGCGAAGATCGCCGCGCTCGCCCAGTCGCCGGTGATCGCGTGTCCCGAGAGCCCGGGCGTCGCCGCGAGCACGACCGCGAGCACGGCCATCGTCGACGCCCACCAGCGCGGGACCGGGCGCATGCTCCCGGTGTCGGAGTCGCGGCGGAACGCCATGCGCAGCAACGGCACCATCGCGAGGAGGAGGACGAGCCGCGCGAGCCACACCTGTCCGAACCGCACCTGCAGCGTGTCGCCCATGAGGCCGGTCGAGAACGCGTCGCCCAGGCCGAGACCCTCGACGTACGGCCCGTAGACCAGGAAGCCCACGAGCGTGCCGGCCGTCACGGCGAGCCAGCCTCCCTGCACGACGCGCCGGGCGCGCCGCGAGCTGCGCGCGTCGGGCCACACGACCACGACGAAGAAGACGGCGCCGATCAGGAACGCGAGGCCCCCGAACACGAGGAAGCGCGCCGCGCCGTAGAGCGCGCCGACGACCTGGTCTCCGCCCTGCTCGGAGAGCAGCCGGTCCGCGAGCCCGCGGACCTCCCGGCTCGTCGCGCCCGCACCGCCTTGGCCGACCTGGAAGGTGAACGCGCCGCGGATCGGATGCGAGTCGGCGGAGGTGACGCGCCAGGTGATGACGTACGCGCCCTTGCCGAGCCGCGGGAGGGGCAGCGTGACCGTGCGCCCCGACGCCTCGACCCCGCCGTGGTCGATGCGCGTCCCGTCGGCGTCGAACACGCGGATGGCACCGCTCGCCACGTCCACGTTCTCCGTGTAGCTCAGGGTCAGCTGCCCGGGCGCACGCGTGAGCACGGCACCGGGGGCCGGGTCCGACTGGACGAGCTCGGCGTGCGCGCTCGCCGGCGCGGCGAGGAGGACGACGAGCACGCACGCCGCCGCCAGCACCGCTGCCGCGCGGCGGAGCGCACGGCGGCACGGTGGCGAGTCGGTGTGGTGTCGGTCCATGGGAAGTCGACCCCGGGGGAGGGGAGGTTCCCCAGTATCGTCGCCGCGGCGATGGAGAAGCCGACGCGCCCGGTGGCCCGCCGGCTCGGCGGTGCGATCGCCCTCGCCGTGCTCGCGGTGGTGCTGGCGCCCGATCCCGCAGCCGCGCACGGGGTCGGCGGCATCAAGCCGACGAACTACGAGACCGTCATTACGGGAATGGAGCCGGCGGTCCCGGGGCTCATCGTGCGCAGCGTCGATCTCGGCGACCGGCTCGAGCTCACGAACCACACCGGACGCGACGTCGTCGTGCTCGGCTACGACGACGAGCCCTACCTGAGAGTCGGGCCACGAGGCGTGTTCGAGAACACACGCTCACCGGCGACCTACGTCAACCGCACCCTCCGTGGCACGACACCGGTACCCGACCGCGCCGACCCCGAGGCCCCACCGGAGTGGCGCCGGATCGGCGACGAGCCGGTCGCGCGCTGGCACGACCACCGATCGCACTGGACGGCGCGCCGGGACGCGCCGGCAGTCCGGTCGGATCCCGACCACCGGCACGTCGTGCAACGGTTCGGGATCGAGCTCCGTGACGGCCGGCGCCTCGTCGCGGTCACCGGGGAGATCCGCTGGGTCCCGGCCACGTCGGCGTGGCTCTGGCTGGCGCTCGCGTTCGTCCTCGCCGCGTTCGTCGTGGCGGTGAGCCGCACGACCGTCGCGCGGCTCGGCTTGTCGGTCGCGCTCGTCGTCGTGATCGCCGCACAGAGCCTCCATGTGGTCGGCTCATGGGGAGCAACCACGCTCGGCATCGGCACCCGGCTCGGGGCGAGCGTGTACGCCCTCGGCGCCATCGGCGTGTCCGTGGTCGCGCTCGTGTGGCTCTGGCGCCGCGGGGTTCACACGGCGGCACCGCTGGTGCTCCTCGCCGGCCTCTTCGTGGCGATCGCGGGCGGCCTCGCCGACGTCACCGTGCTCACCCGTTCGCAGCTGCCGACGACGCTCGACGACGATCTCGCGCGCGGGATCGTCGCCGCCGCGCTCGGCCTCGGCGTCGGCCTCGCCGTCGCCGGTGCGTTGCGCCTGCGGCCGGACCGGCGCGCGCGCGGTCGTCAGCCCGCGGACGACGCCTCGTGGCCGTCGACGCAGTCGTGGCACTCCAGCTCGAGCGTCGCGTGACCGATGCCGAAGCGCTCGGCGAGCATCGTCTTCAGCTCGTCGCCGCGCGCCTGGGCCTCGTGGAGCGAGGGCTCACCGGCGAGGACGACGTGGGCGGAGAGGGCGGGCATCTCGGAGCCGAGTGACCACACGTGCACGTGGTGCACGGCCTCGACCTGGGGAGAAGCGGCCAGCGCGCGCTCGACGTCGTCGACGCGCAGCCCCGCGGGCGCGCCCTCGAGGAGCACGCGGCCGACGTCGCGCAGCAGCACGACCGCCGAGAGCGTGATCAGCGCGGCAATGAACAGCGAGGCGACCGCGTCCACCCAGACCGCGTCCGCCACGACGACCGCGAGGCCCGCGACGAGCGCCCCGAGCGACCCCAGGGCGTCACCGGTCAGGTGCCAGAACGCGCCGCGAAGATTGAGGCTCGCACCCGCCGCCCGCGCGATCACCCACGCGCTGCCGGCGTTCACGACGAGCCCGATCGCGGCGACGACCGCGACACCGGCACCGTCGATCTCCGGCGTCTCGCCGAGCCGTTGGACCGCCTCGACCGCGATCCACACGGCGGCGCCGAGCAGGAGCACGGCGTTGACCTGCGCGCCGATCACCTCGGCACGCACGAGCCCGTAGGTGTGACGCGGTGACGGTGCAGCCGTCGCGACGCGTTGCGCGATCAGGGCGATCGCGAGCGCGACGACGTCGGACACCATGTGCACGCCGTCGGCGAGGAGCGCGAGCGAGCCGAACGCGAGCGCCGCGACGACCTGGACGACGAGGAACGCGCCGTTGAGACCGAGCGCCACCCACAGCGCGCGGCGCCGGTCCGCGTCCCGGGCACCGAGCTCCGGGGTCCCGTGACCGGGGTGCAGATGGGTGTGTCGTTCCACCGGACGCGAGTCTCCCAGCCCCGACGCCGCACGCGCGCGAGGAACGACTAGACAGATCTGATGCACACGACCCGGCGCATCGTCGTCGTCGCACTCGCCGCGACCGCGGCAATGCTGCTCGCGGCGGGCCCGGCCTGGGCGCACGTCGAGCCCGACCCGAACCGCGTGAAGCCGGGGAAGAAGGTGACCGTCGAGTTCACGCCCGAGCACGGGTGCGGCAAGACCAAGTCGGTCACCACGCAGATGGATTTCCAGGTGCCGAAGGGCGCGAAGAGCGCCAAGCCCGTCGACCAGGACGGGTGGAGCTCGTCGGTGAAGGGCCGGAAGATCACCTTCGCGAGCGACAAGGTGCCCGACCAGGAGACGTCGTTCGGGATCACGTTCACCGCGCCCGGCACGAGGACGCTGCTCTCGTGGAAGGTCGTGCAACGCTGCCAGGCGGGCGTGGAGCGCTGGATCGAGGGGCCGAAGGGCGAGCTGCCCGCGCCGATCGTCGGCGTCGGCAAGAACCCGCCCGAGGAGAGCGAGAGCGGCGACGAGCAGGGCTAGCGGCAGCGCAGCGCGGCGCGGAGGCGCCGCAGGTTGCGCTGCATCACGGTGACGTAGTCGTCGCCCGCGGCGCGGCGCTGCTCGGTCAGCCCCTCGAGCGGGTCGAGCACGGCCGTGCGCAACCCGCCCGCCTCGCGCGCGAGCGTGCGCGCGACGCGCGGCGAGACGAGCTCCTCGGTGAAGATCGTCGTCACACCGCGCGTGCGCGCGAGGTCGGCGAGCTCGGCGATGCGGTCGGGGTTCGGCTCGCGCTCCGGGTCGATCCCCGTGACGCCGAGCTGATGGAGTTGATACCGGTCGGCGAGCCAGCCGAAGGCCTCGTGCGCCGTGACGATCGTGCGTGACGCGCAGGTCGCGAGCCCCTGCGCGTACTCCTGGTCGAGAGCCGTCAGCCTCGCTTCGTAGCGAGCCGCGCCCTCGCGGTAGGTGCGCGCGTGCTTCGGGTCGGCAGTGACGAGCGCCTGCGCGACGGACCGGACGATCGCCCGGTAGCGGACCGGGTCGAGCCACACGTGTGGGTCGTTGCGCCGGCGGCGGTGCCCGATCTCGTCGAGCACGACCAGCGTCGGGCCGTCGCGGTCGTCGGCGCTCGCCTCGACCGCGGGCTGGAAGCCGCCGCCCAGGGCGATCGCGAGGTCGGCGTCGAGGATCGCGTCGACGTCGTCGGTCGTGAGCTCGAGGTCGTGCGGCTCCACACCCGGCGGCGTCAGGTTCGACACGTCGACGTGGCCGCCGCCGACCTGGCGCGCGGCCTCGGCCAAGGGGAAGAAGGCGGCCACGACCGAGGTCCGGCCCGCTCGCGAGCGCCCGGCCCCGCCCCCGACGGCGAGGAGGAGGAGCGCGCCGAGCACGAGCACGGCCGCGGTGATGCGGACCCCGGCACCAGGAATGAGAACGATTCTTGTTCTATGCTCGTGCCATCGTCAAGGACACCCTCCTCGAGGCCCACCACCTCTCGTTCGCGTACGGCGCCGAGCCGACGCCGGTCGTCGACGACGTGAGCCTCGTCCTCCGGCAGGGCGAGTTCGTCGCGCTCGCCGGACCGAACGGGTCGGGCAAGTCGACGCTCCTGCGCCTCCTGCTCGGGCTGCTCGCGCCCGCGTCGGGCGAGGCCCGGCTCTTCGGCGCCGATCCCCGGTCGCTCCGGGAGCGCGCCCGGCTCGGCTACGTGCCACAGCGCCACGTGCTCGCCCCCGACCTCCCCGTCACGGTCGAGGAGGTCGTCGCGACCGGCCGGCTCGCGCGCTGCGGCTGGTGGCGCCGGCCGCGCGCGGCCGACCGCGTCGCGATCGACCACGCGATCGAGTCGGTCGGGCTCACACCGGAGACGCGACGCCCCGTCCTCGAGCTGTCCGGGGGGCAGCAGCAGCGCGTCCTCATCGCGCGCGCGCTGGCGAGCGAGCCCGAGCTCCTGGTGCTCGACGAGCCCGTCGCCGGCGTCGACGCCGAGTCACAGCGCCTGTTCCGCGACTCGCTCGTGCACCTCGTCGAGGAGCACGGCGCCGCGGTGCTGCTCGTCTCGCACGAGCTGGGCGCGGTCGCGGCGGACCTCGATCGTGTCCTGGTGATGAAGCGGTCGATCAAGTTCGACGGCCCGCCGTCGGGCCTCGAAGCGGCCGGCGTGAGCCTTGGTGTGCACGCCGACGACCTCCCGCTCTGGCTGGAGGCGATCGAGTGAGTGGGATCGTGCTCGCGGCGCTGGACCTGCCGTGGCCGTTCGAGCGCGAGTACATGCAGCTCGCGCTGGCTGCGGGGCTCGTGGTGGGCGCGTCCGCGCCGCTCATCGGCGTCTTCCTCGTGCAGCAGCGCATGGCGCTCCTCGGCGACGGGATCGGCCACCTCGCGTTCGCGGGGGTCGCCGCCGGGCTGCTGCTCGAGGTCTGGCCGGTCTGGAGCGCGCTGGTGGTCGCGGCGCTCGGCGCGCTCGTCATCCAGCTGCTGCGCCGCCGCGGGACGACGACGAGCGACCTCGCGCTCGCCTTGATCTTCTACGGCGGGATCGCGCTCGGCATCGTCCTCGTGAGCCGTGCCGGTGCCGGCAGCGTCAACGTCCTGCCGTACCTGTTCGGGTCGATCCTCACGGTCGAGCCCGGTGATGTCCGCCTCGTGGTCGCCGTCGGGATCGTGATCGTCGTGAGCATCACGCTGCTGGGGCGGGTGCTCCTGGCGAGCGTCCTCGACGAGGAGGCGGCGCGCGTCGCCGGGCTCCCCGTCGACCTCGCGAGCTGCATGCTCGCGGTGCTCACGGCCGTCACGGTCGTCGCCGCGATGCGCGTCGTGGGGGTGCTGCTCGTCGCGGCCCTGATGGTGCTGCCCGTGGCATCGAGCCGCCTGCTCGCGCGGTCGTTCCGGTCGACGGTGACGATCGCCGTGGGAGTGGGCATCACGTCGGTCGTCGTCGGCCTCGTCGCCGCCCGCGAGTGGTCGCTCGCGCCCGGCGGGACGATCGTGCTCGCCGCGACCGCCGTCTTCGCCATCACCGCGATCGCACGCGGGCGGGCTCGGCGCGTCGCCGTCTAGCACCGCTCGTCAGCAGACGGCTGCGACCGACGGATACGGGTTCACCGCTGAGCCGCCGTTCGGGTGGATCTCGAAGTGCGTGTGGGGCGCGGTGTACTGCGCGTCGCCCGTGTTCCCCACGTAGCCGATCACGTCACCCTGCGCGACGTGACGGGGTGCCCCCTCGTACGCCGAGAGATGGAAG
Organism: Acidimicrobiia bacterium; assembly: GCA_036559825.1. Taxonomy (GTDB): domain Bacteria; phylum Actinomycetota; class Acidimicrobiia; order IMCC26256; family PALSA-555; genus DATBSK01. The sequence goes on from DATBSK010000205.1 coordinate 11,694, forward strand.
TAGTAGTAGAGGTTGCCGTCGTCGCCGTGCAGGTAGGCACCGAGCCCCGAGAGCCCGCCCTCGCGGAACTCGACGTCGCCGGACACGAGCGCGACGTCGGGTGTGCCCTTCGCCGCCATGAGATCCACGCCCATGTGCGGACCCTGGTGCCGTGGCGCGCCGAACGAGTCGACGAACGTGACCGCCCCGCGGACCGGGCAGATGATGCCGGTCGAGATGTAGGCACCTGAGTAGTCCCGGCCGTTCGCGCGGTTGCTCGCCTCGCGTGCGACCGCGGCAGCGAGCTCGCGCGCCTTCTGGGCCTCCTGCTCGCGGCGGAGCTGCTCTTCGAGCAGGTCGAGCGCGGTCTGCGCGTCGCGCAGCTGCACCTGCACCGTCGCCTGCTCCTCCTTCAGCTGTTCGACCGCCCGCTCCTGCTCGGCCCGCCGAACCTCGAGCTCGTGCCGCTGCTGGGCGAGATCGCGCTCGACGGCGGCGAGCTCGTCGACCTGGGCGTCCTCGCGCTCCTTGGTGCGCGCGAGGAGCTTGTCGCGTCGCACCTCGTCGAGCGGGTCACCGCCCTCGATGAGGAACCCGCCCTCTTGGGCGAGCAGGTCGCGTCCGATGTAGGCCTCGACGGCGCGCCGGCGCGCGAGGCTCCGCAGCCGCGCCGCCTCGACACGCCCTGCCTCGATGCGCGCGTGCAGGTCGTCGATCTCCGCGCCGATCTGCCCGAGCCGGCCTTGGGCCTCCTCGTAGCGCACCCCGGCGTCGTCCGCGGCCCGCTGCGCCTCGATCATCTTCGTGCGGGCGTCGTCGACGGGTGCGCCGCCGGCAGGCGAAGGCGCGGCGGCGACCGCCAGGGCACCGGCGACGGCGAGCGCGACGACGCCGCGGCGAGCTCGGCGCTTCACGTCGGCCCCGTCGGTCGCGTTCCACCACATCAGCAACAGGCTCCGGGCGCGCGACGGGTCGGGGGAGCCGGCGCCACGAGGCACCAAGGGTAGGCGGGGCACCCTCGCCCCACAACGACGGTCCCGACGGCCGCGTACCCTCCCCGCCGCATGCGGTTGCGCGGCGAGCTGGCGCTGGTCACCGGATCGACCTCCGGCATCGGGAAGGCGGTCGCGATCGAGTTCGGCGCCGAGGGTGCCCGCGTCGTCGTGCACGGCCGCGATGCAGGGCGTGGCGCGGCGGTGGTCGAGCAGATCACCGCGGCCGGCGGCGACGCCGTCTTCGTGCCCGCCGACCTCACGACCGAGGACGCCTGCACGAGGCTCGTCGCCGATGCGGTCGAGGCGATCGGGGGGCTCACCGTGCTCGTGAACAACGCCGTGGCGGGCGTGGTCGACGGCGGGGACGGCGCGGTCGCCGGGATGTCAACGCCCGCGTGGGAGGCGACGCTGCGCGTGAACGTCACGGCGCCGATGTGGCTCTGCCGGGCCGCCATCCCGCACCTGCGAGCGGCAGGCCACGGGTCGATCATCAACATCTCGTCGCGCCAGGGTGAGCGCCCGAGTGCCGGGCTCGCGGCCTACGCCACCAGCAAGGGTGCGCTCAACGCGCTCACGCGTGCGGTCGCGGTCGAGGAGGCGCGGCACAACATCCGCTGCACGACGATCAGCCCCGGGTACGTGGTGAACGAGCGGCGCGACGCCGAGATGGACGACGCGCGCCGCGCCCGACTGGAGGCGATGCACCTCACCCGCCTCGGCGAAGCGCGCGACGTGGCGTACGCAGCCGTCTACCTCGCGAGCAGCGAGTCCGAGTTCCTCACCGGGATCAACCTGCAGCTCGACGGCGGTGGCAGCATCGGGCGCGCGGCCTCCCTCGGTTGACGATGCACCCGCGCGTCTCGCTGTCTGCGATCTCCACGTTCCAGTGGGACCTCGACGCCGATCTCGCGTTCTACGAGCGAGCCGGCATCTCGGCGATCGGCGCGTCGCTGGCGAAGCTCGAGGCCGCAGGCGTCGAGGACGGCGCGCGCCGATTGCGCGATGCAGGGTTGCGCGTCACGAACCTCATCGGAATCGGCCCGTTCCGGCTCGACGACCCGGCGCAGTGGCCCGGCCAGCGCGACCGCGTGGTGCGCGCCCTCGACGCCGCGACCGCGCTCGACGCCGAGTGCATGATCCTCACCACCGGCCCGGCCGGGGCGCTGTCGTGGGAGGACGCGGCCGACGCGCTCGAGGCTGCGCTCCAACCGGTCGTCGCCGAGGCCACGACCCGCGGGATCCCGTTCGGGCTCGAGCACACGAACTCGCTGCGAGTCGACGTCGGCTTCGTGCACACGCTCGCGGACGTCGTCGACCTCGCACGGCGGCTCGGCATCGGCGTGTGCGTGGAGACGAACGCGTGCTGGGCCGAGCGCGGCCTCGCCGACACGATCACGTCGGGCGTCGACACGTTCCGCATCGTGCAGGTGAGCGACTTCGCCGTCGGCACCCTGTCGACGCCGAACCGGCTCGTGCCCGGCGACGGCGACATCCCGTTGCGGCGGATCCTCGGGCAGGTGCTCGCGGCGGGCTACGACGGGTGCTTCGACCTCGAGCTCATCGGCCCGCGGATCGAGGAGGAGGGGTACGAGTCCGCGTGCCGCCGCGCGGTCGACGCGCTCGGCGCCATGCTCACCGAGCTGGGCGCCTGAGCGCGATCGCCGCGTCAGGCCGGCGGGCCCCAGGGCGTGCGCGCGGCTGGCCACTCCGGCAGCGGCGCGCCCTCCACGGCGCCGACCGCGTCCCAGAACCAGTCGGGGAACTCCTCCACCCGTCCGTCGCTGCCGACGAGCAGGTGCACGATCCACGCGCGCGCGAGTGGCCGCGCCGTCGCCGCCTCGACGAGGCGTTGCTCGACGAGGCCCGACTTCCCGCGGCGCGCCCGCCACGCGACGGCGCCGACGAACCGCTCGTGCATCCATCCCTCGGTCTCGTACTGCACGTGCAGCTCTCGCACGACGACGGTGCGGTTCGACCGCCGGACGTAGCGGGGCCAGTCGGGCGCGAGGTGCGCGGCGACGTACGCCATGCGCAGCTCGTTGAACATGCGCACCGGCGCGCCGTTGTTGAGATGGTCCTGGTAGCGGTCCGCGTCCTCGGGCATCGGCTCGACGTCGAAGAGCGCCGCGAAGCCGTCGGCGCGCAGCGCGTCGACGCCCGGCGACGGCGCGGGCTCGCCGCGGAGCACGCCTTGGGGCGGCCACGGGTCGCGCCAGTCAGCGAGCTCGCCCCGGCGCGCCGGTGTTCTCGGCACGTTCAGCCACCCATGCGGTGGCTCAGCGTGCCGAAAAGCTGGGAGGGTGTCGTCACGACCAGAGGAAGGTGCCGCCGTCGACCATGAACGTCTGGCCGGTGAGGTAGCGGCAGGCGTCGCTGCAGAGAAACAGCGCGACCGGCCCGACGTCGAGCTCGGGGTCGCCGTTCCGGCCCATCGGGCACGTCCGCATGAACTCGTCGTAGTGCTCGGTGCCGACCGATCGCGGTGGTGCCGCCGCCGGCGCGATCAGGTTCACGATGATCCCGTCCTTCGCCCACTCGCGCGCCGCGGTGCGCGAGAGCCCGCGGATCGCCTCCTTCGACGCGTTGTACGCGCCGAACCCGGCGCCGCCGACGCGCCCCATCGACGAGCCGAAGTTCACGATGCGCCCCCACCCCGCCGCCTTCATGTGCGGGTAGACCGCTTGCATCGCCCAGAGCGTCCCGAGCACCCCGGAGCGGTAGAAGACGTCGACATCGTCGCCGGCGACGTCCGCAACCGGCGCGTTCGCGCGGAACGTCTGCGCGTTGTTGATGAGACCGTCGACGCGACCGAAGTGCTCCACCGTGCGCGCCACCATCACCTGGATCTGGTCACGGTCCTGGATGTCGACCTCGACGCCCAGCGCCTCGGACCCGAGCTCGAGGATCTCGTCGGTCGTGCGCTGCATCTTCTCGGCATTCCACTCCGCGACGACGACGTTCGCGCCGCCCTTGGCGAGGTGGTGCGCCATCCCGCGCCCGACGCCCTGTCCCGAACCAGTGACGATGATCACGCGCCCTTCCACCGAGTGCATCGCCCGGGTGGACACGGCATCGATCTCGGGGTGGAGCACGCCGGGGGACGCTAGCCGTAGCCTCGGACCGTGCCCACGATCTTCACGCGGATCATCGACGGCGAGGTGCCCGGCACGTTCGTGTGGCGCGACCCGGAGGCGGTCGCGTTCCTCTCGATCAACCCGGTGCAGCCGGGGCACGCGCTCGTCGTGCCCCGCGCCGAGGTCGACCACTGGCTCGACCTCGAGCCAGCGTTGCTCCGGCACGTCACCGACGTCGCCCAGACCATCGGACGCGCCCAGGCGCGGGTGTACCAGCCGCTCAAGGTCGGGCTGCTGGTCGCGGGCCTCGAGGTGCCGCACGTGCACGTGCACGTGATCCCCATCGTGCACGGCGAGGCGGACCTCCACCTCGACCGCGCCACGACGGCGTCGCCCGAGGACCTCGCGGCGGAGGCCGAGAAGATCCGTGCCGCCCTGCGCGACCTCGGCGCCGCGGGCGTCAGCGACTGAGCTCCATCGTTTGCGGCGACAGGAGCGTCTCCACCATCCAGTCCGCGAAGGCGGGCGCGTCGACGGAGCGGACGACGTCGGCGGCGCGGCCCTCGACCGGGTCGACGACGGTGTGCGCAAGGCCGCGGTCGTCGAGCATCACCGTGACCGGCAGCCGCTCGACGTGCACGTACGCGCACTCGGCCACGCACGCGACCGCGAGCGGGTCGTGCAGCAACGCGGCGAAGCCCGGCGGCGCCGAGGGGTGCACGCGCGCCCGCCACCCGTCGAGCAGGTCGGCGAGCAGGCGGCACAGGTCGTCGCCGTCGCGCAACCGGTCGACGTGGCCGCGCGTGAGCACGGTGCGGAACGTCACGTCGATGGGGACGTAGCGGAGGCGCCGCCAGCCCTGGGCCAGCGACTCGACGGCCCCCGTGGGATCGAGCACGAGGTTCCAGTCACGCTCCGCGCCGTGCACCTGGCCGTCAGGCGTGCGGAAGGGCGCGAACGAGCCGCCCATGACCGTCAGCTCGCGCGCCCGGCGGGCCAGGCGCGGGTCGCGCCGGACGGCGGCGGCGAGGTTGGTCTGCTGCCCGATCGTCGCGATCGCGGTGTCCGGCGCGACACCGGCGAGCAGCTCGACCGCGTCCTCGTACGGCGCCTGCGACGACGGCACGAGCCGGCCAGCGTGCTCGGCGCCGATGACGTTGCGGTCGTCACCGGCGACGCTGCGCCCGACCGCCACCGGCACGTGGGACGCGCACGCGGCGTCGAGGAGCGCGGCCGCGAGCCCGGCACGGACGTCCGGTTGGGACGACACCGTCGTGACGGCGCGCAGCTCGAGCTCGGGGTGCCGAACGGCGAGGGCGATCGCGAGTGCGTCGTCCACGTCGGAGCCGATGTCCGTGTCGATGACGACCGGGACGGGCATCTCAGGTCACCTGCCCTGCCTGCACCGAGCATGTGACACCCCAGCCGCTCTATCCGGCTCAGGCGTCACATGCTGGGATGGAGCGCCTCGAGGATCCGGCTCGGGGTGAGTGGCTGCTCGGTGATCTTGACGCCGCGCAGTGCGAGCGCGTCCGCGACCGCGTTGAACACGGCCGGCGGCGACCCGATCGCGCCCCCTTCCCCCATCCCCTTGTGACCGCCGGGCGTCGGTGAGCGCGTCTCGATGTGCCCGTACTCGATGTCGGGGACCTCGGTCGCCGTCGGCACGAGGTAGTCGAGGAAGGTGGTCGTGAGCGGTGTGCCCTGGTCGTCGTACACGAGGTGCTCGTAGAGCACGCCGCCGATCCCCTGCACGACGCCGCCGGCGATCTGGCCCTCGACGATCATCGGGTTGATCATCACGCCGCAGTCCTCGCTGACCACGTAGCGCTGCACCGTCACGACCCCGGTCTCCGGATCCACCTCGACGGTGCACGCGTGGCACGCGTTCGACCACGTGATCGGCGGCGCCTGGTAGGAGACGGTCGCCTCGAGGCCGGGTGGCAGCTCTGCGGGCAGCTCGGCCGGCGCGTTGTACGCGGCCGCGGCGACCTCGGCGACGGTGACGCCCCGGGTCGGCGTGCCCCGCACCGAGGCGCGGCCGTCGTCGAGCTCGAGGTCCTCCGGCGCGGCCTCGAGCAGGTGGGCGGCGATCTCGACCACCTTCTCGCGCACCTCGAGCGACGCGGCGCGTGCGGCACCGCCGGCGACGACGGCGGTGCGGCTCCCACCGGTGCCGGCCCCGAACGGCGCGCTCTCCGTGTCGCCCTGCACGACGACGACGTCGTCGATCGAGACGCCGAGGTGCTCCGCGACGACCTGGGCCATCGTCGTCTCGACGCCCTGGCCGTGGGATCCCGTCCCGAGCAGCACGGTCACGGTGCCGCTGGGCTGCACCCGCACGGTCGCGCACTCGACGCCGAGCGCGCCCGACGCCATGCTCGTCGGCTCCACGTAGAGGCCGATGCCGACGCCGAGCAGGCGGCCCTCGTGCTCGAACGCACGCCGCTGGTCGGCGCGGAACGCGTCGTAGTCGATGATCTCCGCGGCCTGCTCGAGCGTCTCCGCCGGCGTCACGTGGTCGAGCTCCATGCCCATGGCCGTGGTGAAGGGCAGCTCGTCAGTGCCGACCACGTTGCGACGACGCAGCTCGAGCGGATCGACACCGATCGCGCGCGCGACGAGATCCATCATCTCCTCGCGCGCGACCGTCTCGAACATCCACGGTCCGCGGTAGGCGCCGCGCCCGCAGGTGTTCGTCCAGACCGCGGTCGTCGTGAACCCCATCTTCGGCAGGCGATACGGGCCGGGGAAGAGCATCGCCGCGAACGGGCCCACGCCGCCCGTCCCACCGACCGGGTAGGCGCCGCAGTCCTCGAGGTGGTCCATCCGCGCCGCGACGAGACGCCCCTCGGCGTCGACCGCGACGTCGACCGTCGCGACGTCGGCCCGGGCGTGCATCGACGCGATGAGGTTCTCGCGCCGGTCCTCGATCCACTTGACCGCGCAGCCGAGACGCGTCGCTGCGGCGACGACCGTCAGCTCGTCGCGCTGCAGGAAGTACTTCATCCCGAAGCCGCCACCGACGTCGCCGCCGCGCACGCGCACGAGGTGCTCCGGGACCCCGGTGAGGCGCGAGCAGACCTGGCGGGCCTCGTGCGGGTTCTGCGTCGACAGCCAGATGTCGAGGTGCCCGCTGGCGGGCTCGTACGAGGCGAGGACGCCGCGCGTCTCCATCGGCACGTTCGTGTGGCGGTGCTGCACGAGCCGCTCGCTCACGACGTGCGCCGCCGACGCGAAGGCCGCGTCGAGGTCGGTATCGGGCGGTGTCGGCACACTCATCGCGACGTTCGACCCGAGCTCCGGGTGGACGAGATCGTCCGAGCTGCGCGCCACCTCGGGGTCGACGATCGGCTCGAGCGGCTCGTACTCGATGTCGACGAGCTCGCAGGCGTCCTCGGCGAGGTAGCGGCTCTCCGCGACCACGAGCGCGACCGGGTCACCGACGAACCGGACGTCGCCGTCGGCGAGCGCGCGCACGGGTGCGCACGGTGCCGGCATCGCGTCGCCCTGGAACATCGTCGGCTGGAACGAGCCGAGCCCCGGGTTGAGCTCTGCGCCGGTGAGGACGGCGCGAACACCCGGAAGGGCGCGTGCCGCCTCGACGTCGAGGCGGGCGACGCGGGCGCGGGCGAGGTCGCTGCGCAGGAACGCGGCGTGGAGCATCCCGGGCACGACGACGTCGTCGACGTAGGTGCCGTGACCGGTGACGAGCCGCGGGTCCTCACGCCGCTCGACGCGCTGCCCGACGAAGCGGCCCGCGGTCGTGGACGTCACGACGACAGCTCGCGGCTCGCGCGGCGCACCGCGTTCACGATCCCCTGGTAGCCGGTGCAGCGACAGAGGTTCCCCGAGATGCCCTCGCGGATCTCGTCGTCGGTCGGCTCCGGGTTGTCGCGCAGGAAGGCGGTGACGGTGACGACGAAGCCGGGCGTGCAGAACCCGCACTGGAGTCCGTGCTCGGCGCGGAACGCGTCCTGCACCGGCGAGAGGGTGCCGTCGCCGGGTGAGAGTCCCTCGATGGTCACGATCTCGGCGCCGTCGGCCTGCACGGCGAACAGGAGGCACGACCGCACCGCCTCGCCGTCGACGAGCACCGTGCACGCGCCGCACACGCCGTGCTCGCACCCGAGGTGTGTCCCGGTGAGCGCGCAGTCCTCACGGAGGAAGTCGGCGAGCGTCCGGCGCGCCTCGACCCGTCCCGTGCGCCGGATGCCGTTCACCTGCACCGCGATGTCGTGCACACTCATCTGTCCCGCTCCTGGCGGCTGCGCCGCCGGGGCGCTTCGCGCCGGCGTCGCCCTCCCTGGTCGCCGTCGCAAGCGACGGCTCCTCCCCCGCTCGCTGCGAGCCGGGATGCCCGGCTCGCTTCACGCTCGCTCATGCCGCTCTTGCCTCCTCGAGAGCCTGCGCCAGGGCGCGGCGGACGAGGTGCGCCGCGACGCGCCGGCGGTACCGGGCG
>DATBSK010000206.1:0-3576 GCA_036559825.1 Acidimicrobiia bacterium
CGAGCCCGTCACGCTGCGGCTCGACAAGCGCGGACCGGGCGACGTCAACGCGTCCGACATCCAGACGACCAGCGACGTCGAGGTGCTGAACGCCGACCTCCACCTGGCGACCGTGAACGCCAAGGGAAGGCTCGCGGTCGACCTGACCGTCGAGCAGGGTCGCGGCTACCTGTCGGCCGAGCGGAACAAGAAGACGTCCACGATCGGTGTGATCCCGGTCGACGCGATCTTCTCGCCCGTGCGGCGGGTGTCGTTCTCGATCGAGCCCACGCGCGTCGAGCAGGCCACGAACTACGACAAGCTCACGGTCGAGATCGAGACCGACGGCTCGATCAGTCCGCGCGAGGCACTGGCATCGGCGGGCGAGACGCTCCGCAGCCTCGTCGGCCTCGTCGCCGAGCTCTCCGACGAGCCCATGGGGCTCGAGCTCGGCGAGGTCTCGCCGACCACGTCGGCGTCGCCCGACCTCGAGCTGCCGATCGAGGAGCTCGACCTCTCCGAGCGGCCGCGCAACTGCCTCAAGCGGGCGCGTGTCGACACCATCGGGCAGCTCGTGCAGAAGACCGAGGACGACCTCCTCGCGATCACGAACTTCGGCTCGAAGTCCCTCGAAGAGGTGCTCCAGAAGCTCGACGAGCGCGGCCTCAGCCTGCGCGTGAAGGAATAGGACTGGTCGTGCCTGCGCCGCGCAAGGGGCCACGCCTCGGGAAGGATCCCGCGCACCAGCGACTCATGCTGGCCAACCTCGCCGCGAGCCTCTTCGAGGCGGAGCACGTCGTCACCACCGAGACGAAGGCGAAGGCCCTCCGCCCGTACGCCGAGCGGCTCATCTCGAAGGCGAAGCGTGGTGGCGTGCACGACCGGCGGCAGGTCGTCGCGACGATCCACGACAAGCGGGCCACGCACAAGCTGTTCGCCGACATCGCCCCGCGCTACGCGTCGCGGCCCGGTGGATACCTCCGCATCCTCAAGCTGGGGCCCCGCCCCGGCGACAATGCGCCCATGGCGCGCATCGAGCTCGTCTGACCCAAGGCCCCACCGTGGCCGCGACGCAGCCGGCGCCGACCGGAGGGGAGGCGGAGGCGACGTCGCTCGTGGGGGCGCAGGCGGACCAGCTGGAGCTGGCGCCGCCACCATCACCGCAGCGTCTGCGGCTGGTCGTCGCCTACGACGGCACGAGCTTCCGCGGCTTCGCCGCGCAACGCGACCTGCGCACCGTGGAGGGCGTGCTCGCCTCCGCGCTCGAGAAGGCGCTCCGCGCGCCGATCGAGGACCTGAACCTCGCCTGCGCCGGCCGCACCGACGCCGGCGTGCACGCCTGGGGCCAGGTCGTGAGCGTCGACGCGCCGCGTGACGCGGATCCGAAGCGGGTGCGGCACGCGCTCAACCGGATGCTGGCGCCCGAGGTGGTCGTGCGATCGTTGGAGTGGACTCCGTCCGACTTCGACGCCCGCCGCTCGGCCCGATGGCGCACGTATCGCTACACGATCGTCAACACCCCGACGCCCGACCCGTTCCTGGCGCGCTTCGCCTGGTGGGTGCCCGAGCCGCTCGACCTCGCGCAGCTGCGCCTCGCCGCCGACCCGTTCGTGGGCGAGCACGACTTCGCCGCGTTCTGCCGCAAGGGCCCGGCCGGCTCGTCGACCGTGCGGGTCGTGCACGCGTCGCGCTGGATGGAGACGACGGTGGCCGACCGTACCGACGTGCTCGTCTACGAGGTGACGGCGAGCGCGTTCTGCTGGCAGATGGTGCGCGCGATCGTCGGCACCATCGTCGAGGCCGGAGCAGGGAGGCGCCGGCCCGGCGACCTCCTGCGCATCCTCCGCGGCGGCGACCGCAACGACGCCGGCCAGCTCGCGCCACCGCAGGGGCTGTGCCTCTGGGCCGTCGGCTACGACCCCTGACCACTAGAGACCGGGCGTCTCCCCGAGGTAGAGGAACCCGTAGCCCTCGTCGCGGAACACCAGTCCTTCGTCGCGGAGCGCGACGTCCCAGTCGCCGCGCACGTCCGGGTCGTTCTCCTCCATCCCGTGGTCGGCCACGAGGATGAACGCGGTGTCGTCGGCGACACCGGCGCGCTCGACCGCGGCGATGATCTCGCCCATCCGGGCGTCGCTGTCACGGACGGAGGCGGCCGCCATCTCGGAGTACGGGCCGCCCTCGTGCATCGCGGCGTCGGTGAGCGTGAAGTTGGCGAACATGAAGCGCGGGAGCGGATAGGTCTCGTCGCGGTACGAACCGCCCCAGATGCCGACGGCCTGGTCGATGCCCATGTGATCGACGACCGTCGACCACGAGTAGTCCTTCGACGGGCGCACGAACCGCTCCGTCGTGTGCGGGAGCCCGTCGGGCGTCTTCGGGATCGGCGGCACGTCCTTCCGGCGGAAGAAGTGGAACGTCGAGTAGTCGGCGCCGATGTCGCACGGCTCGTTCACCGACGCGGTGAATGCATCCGGCTCGTGGCGGTGGACCGCGGTGTGGATCGACTCGACCCCGTCGAAGACGTGGTCCATGGAGTGCGGCCACGTTGCGTTCGAGTTCGTGATGATCTGCTCGCCCGTGCGGCGGTCGAACCACGCGTTGTGCAGGATCCCATGGTGCCCGGGCAGACGGCCGGTGAGGATCGACGTGTGGTTCGCGAGCGTCACCGTCGGGAGCCCCGACATCGCGCCGTGCCCGAACGCGGTGCCCTGCTCGATCAGCCGCGACGTCACCGGCGCTTCGCCGCGCGCCGCCATGTCGTAGAGCACGTTCGGGTTGGTGCCGTCGAACAGGAAGACGACGACGTGCCGCGCGCGCCCCTCACCGAGGTCGAGCACGTCCTCGCGCACGACGCCGTCCTGACCGCGGAGGTGACGCCCGTCGGACCCCGGCGCGACGCCGAGCAGCTCGAGCACGGTCGGGGCGACGTCGACGAGACGGGCCGCGCGCGGCACGAGCCCGTCGTTCCGCACTCCCTTGCCGGCGAGCACGAACGGCGCCCGCGCCTGCACGATCCCGAGCGAGCCGTGCTCACCGAGGTGACCACCCTGGTCCTCCCAGTTGTGGTCGGCCGAGTGGATGACGCACAGGTCGGGTGCCGCGGGGTGGTCGAACAGCTGCGCGACCTGCTCGTACGCGTCCGGGTACGCGTTCTCGCGGCGAGGCGGGTTGCGGTGCGCCAGCTCGTCCGCGAGCGGCACGAAGCGGTCCGTCGACTGGTCGGCGAGCGGGTCATCGCCCTCCACGGCGATGACGTCGAACCCACCGTCGTCGTCGCGCCGGAACCGCACCGACCCGTCGGACGCGCGCGCCTCGTACGCCCCGTCCCGAGCGAGCAGCACCATGTCGACGATGGGATCCAGGTCGCCGCTCGTGAGCACTTCGAGCGCGCGCTCGGCGTCCGCCTCCCGCTCAGGAGCGAGCCATGTGGGTTCCTGTGTGATCGCCATGACCGTGATGGAGGCTAGCGATCAGCATGACCATGGAGGCGGCGATGTCGGTACCTCGCGAGGAGCCAGTTCGCCGGAGGCGGTCGAGACCCGGGTCGAAGACCCGACCGAGCGCAGGCGTCGGGTGGCTTCGCCGCCCGACGCC
>DATBSK010000207.1:0-4380 GCA_036559825.1 Acidimicrobiia bacterium
CCTGACGGCGCGGTCTACCAGGGCGTGCCGTAGCGATCGCGCGACGTGCGCGCGCCGAACGGCTCGCGACGAGGCGGCCCGAGTGGCTGTGTCGGATGGCCGATGGGCACGACGACCTGGGGCACGACGGTGGCGGGTAGCGCGAGCAGCGCGCGCAGGTCCTCGGCGAACACGGTCGTGAGGGTCGTGAGCGCGGAACCGAGGCCGAGAGCCGTCGCGGCGAGCAGCAGGTTCTGCGTCGCGGGGAAGATCGACGAGCCGATGGTCGCCTCGAGGCATCGCTCGATGTCGGCCGCGACGACGACGAGCACCGGCGCGCCGCGGTAGCCGCCCCCCGCGATGCCGCGGTCGACCTCGTCGAGCAGCGCCGCGTCGATCCGGCCCTCGGAGAAGGCGCGACCACCTTCGGCCCACGCGCGCTCCGTGAGGTCGTGCACCTGGTGCCGCAGCTCCGGATCGCGGACGACGACGAAGACCCAGGGCTGACGGTTCTCCGCGCTCGGCGCGAAGGTCGCGGCATCGAGGACGCGCGCGAGCGATTCATCATCGACGGGTGCGTCGGAGAACGAACGGCACGCTCGTTGGCGATGGACGACCTCGAAGAAGTCGGTCAACGCGCTCGCTCACCGACCCGGGCGAACGAGTTCACGTACATGATGCGCAACGCGTCGTGCCAGCCCCAGTACGAGAAGGCCTCGGTGCCCTGCACCCCGAAGCGGCCCTCGACCAGCGGCGTCATGATCTTGAACGAGTGCTCGGGCTCGGTCGTGTCCATCTCGTAGAAGTGCATGAAGCGCGGGTCGCCGCCCGACACGTTCTCGTAGGGAGTGATCATCGAGTACCCGGGAACCCCGACCGCGGCGATCCACGAGATGTGGACGAAGTCGCCCCAGTCGCGCAGCTCCTGGGCACGCTCGGGTGTCGTCGGGCTGATGAGCACGAGCGAGAGGCCGATCGTCGGCTGTCCTGTCAGTCGACCCTGCCCGGGCCGCGGCGTCCGCCGGAAGTGGTACCCGGTGATCCCGTCCGGCAGCGATGCCGGCGCCGCGAACCCGTCGTCGACCTCGTACACGCCGAGCGAGTCGAACTCGTCGAGCACGCGTGGGAGGTCACGCCGGTCGCGCTTCAGGTTGCGCCACCACGTGGCTCGCTCCACGCCCGCGAGCACGAGCACGTCGTCGACGCGTGCGTCCGCGTACTCCTCCGGCGTCATCGCGTCGGTCGTCTCGAGGTACAGCCCCGCAGTGACGCGGTCTTCCACGGCGCGGCAGTCTACGAGCGGCGAACGTCCCGGAGGGCCGGCGACCGGTATCCGGTCGCCGGAGTGAGCGCGACCATGATGACGAGCGGCGAACGTCCCGGAGGGCCGGCGACTAGGTTCGGAACGTGGCCCGCAGTCCGCTCGCCGTGAGCGCGCCGGGAGGTCTGCGCGGGCGCGCCGTCCCCGCACCGGGCGAGGCGCCCATGCTGGCGGCGGACGCGGCGGCGTTGCTGCGATCGAACGCCACGGACCCGGATCGCCGCGACCGTCCCGCGCTGCGCTTCGAAGACCGGGTGTGGACGCATGCCGAGTACGTCGCCGAGTGTCACCGGTTCGCGAACCTGATCCTCGAGCGACGACGACCCGGTGCCACGCGTGGGGTCCACGTCGGCGTGCTGCTCGACAACACACCGGACTACATCTTCACCCTGGGCGGCGCCGCGCTCGCCGGCGCGGCCGTCGTCGGGCTCAACCACACCCGCCGCGACGAGCACTTGCTCCGCGACGTGCAGCACACCGACTGTGATCTCGTCATCACGGAGTCACGGCACGTAAATCTCCTCGCGTCGATCGCGAGCGGGCTGCCGGACGTGCTGGTGTCGCGTCGCGATACCAAGGATGACGAGCCGGCGGTCGCGCTCGGTGAGGACCTCGACGACGCGCTGCGCGCCGTGCCGGCGACCGATGCCGGGATCGAGCCGGGGCCCGACACGCTCTGGGGCCTCATCTTCACGTCCGGGACGTCCGATGCGCCCAAGGCGGTGATCTGCACGCAGCGGCGGTTCCTCGTGACGGGGAACCGGATGGGGATCATCATGGACCTCGGGCCCGACGACGTGGGCTACGTGTGCATGCCGCTGTTCCACTCGAACGCGCTCATGGTCGGGTGGGCGCCGTCCGTCGTCTACGGCGCCTCGGTCGGGCTCGCGCGCAGGTTCAGCGCGTCACGGTGGCTGCCCGACATCCGCCACTACGGCTCCACGTACTTCAACTACACGGGGAAGCCGCTCGCGTACATCCTGTCGACGCCGGAGCGGCCCGACGATGCCGACAACCCGCTTCGTGTCGCATTCGGGAACGAGGGCTCGCCGGAGGTCGTCGATGCGTTCGCGCGACGCTTCGGTCTCGAGGTGATCGACGCGTACGGCGCAACGGAAGGTGGCGTCGCGGTCAACCGCGACGTCGAGGAGCGCGCGGGCGCACTCGGCCAGGTCGGCGACAACGTGAAGGTCGTCGACGACGAGGGCGACGAGCTCCCTCGGGCACGATTCGATGCCGACGGCCGACTCCTGAACGCCGACGAGTGCGTCGGGGAGATCGTCAACACCGCGGGCGCCGGGCCGTTCGAGGGCTACTACAACAACACCGAGGCGAACGAGCGCACGCTGCGGTTCGGCTGGTACTGGACCGGCGACCTCGGGTACCTCGACGACGAACGCTATCTCTACTTCGCCGGCCGCAACGCGGACTGGCTACGGGTCGACGGCGAGAACTTCCCGGCACAGCCGATCGAGAGCGCCATCGCGCGTCACCCCGATGTCGTGCTGGCCGCGGTGTACGGCGTTCCCGACGACCAGGCTGGTGACCAGGTCATGGTCGGGCTCGTCCTGCGCGACGGCGCGTCCTTCGATCCGGTGGCGTTCGCCGAGTGGGTCGATCGGCTCGACGACGTCGGCCCGAAGTGGCGCCCGCGCTACGTCCGCGTGCTGCGCGATCCTCCCACCACCGGCACGAACAAGATCATCAAGCGCACGCTCGTGCACCAGAAGTGGCGGAGCGACCGGGTCGGCGGCGACCCCGTGTTCGTGCGACTGCGCGGCGAGCCCGCCTACCGCGAGCTCGGAGCGGACGAGGAGGCCGCGCTGCACGCGTCGTTCGTGCGCTACCAACGCGAGCGCTTCTGGGACCTCTGACGTGGACCTGAGCTTCACGACCGACGAGCAGGCGTTCGCGGCCGAGATCCGGGCGTGGCTCGACGCGAACCTCGAGCTCCCGCCGCTGTTCGACACCATCGACGACGAGATCGCGTGGGGCCGCGCGTGGCAGGCGCGTCTCGCGGCCGATCGGTGGGTCGGCATCCATTGGCCCGAGGAGTACGGCGGTCGGGGAGCGTCGCCGGTCGAGGTCGCGATCTACAACATGGAGTACGCGCGCGCCCGAGCGCCCCAGCCGGTGAACCGTGTGGGTGTGAACAACGTCGGACCGACGCTGCTGGCGTTCGGGACCGACGCGCAGAAGCGGCGCTGGTTGCCCGCGATCCTCGACGCCAGCGAGCTCTGGTGCCAGCTGTTCAGCGAGCCCGGTGCCGGCTCCGATCTCGCGGCACTCACGACGCGTGCGATCCCCGTCGAGGGGGGCTGGATCGTCAGCGGTCAGAAGGTGTGGACCAGCTACGCGCAGTGGTCGCGGTGGGGGATCTGCCTCGCCCGCACCGATCCCGAGGCGCCGAAGCACGCCGGGATCTCGTACCTGGTCGTCGACATGGAGGCCGACGGCATCGACATCCGGCCCCTCGTGCAGCTCACGGGAGAGGCCGAGTTCAACGAGGTGTTCCTCGATGAGGTGTTCGTCCCCGAGGACCAGCTCGTCGGCGGCCTGCACCAGGGCTGGTCCGTCGCGAGCACGACGCTCTCGCACGAGCGCGGCACGATCTTCGCGTTCAAGGAGCAGGTCGTGCACGAGGTGTATCTCGACGAGCTCTTCGCGCTCGCGCGGGAGCGCGCCGTGCTCGACGACGTCGATGCCGCCGATGCGCTCGTCCAGTCGTTCGTCGAGCTCCGGGTGCTGCGCCTGCACAACTGGCGCACCCTCTCGAGGCTCGCGCGCGGCATCGAGCCCGGTCCGGAGACGAGCTGGATCAAGCTGCACTGGAGCGACATGTCGCAGGCACTCTCGTCGCGCGCGGTCGAGCTCTGCGGCGAGGCCGGGCCGCTCTGGCGAGGGGCGGACGATGTCCCTGCCGGTGGGAAGTGGCAGCGCCAGTGGCTGTGGAGCAAGGCCGCGTCGATCGCGGGAGGAACGTCCGAGATCCAGCGCAACATCATCGCCGAGCGGATCCTCGGTCTCCCGCGGTGAGGGTCGTCGGCTTCGACCATCTCGTCCTCAGGGTCGCGGACGTC
>DATBSK010000208.1:0-4272 GCA_036559825.1 Acidimicrobiia bacterium
CGACCGGGCCGCGCCTGTTCTGCCTGAGCGGTCACGTCGAGCGGCCGGGCGTCTACGAGTATCCGCACGGGATCACGCTCCGCGAGGTGATCGAAGCAGCGGGCGGCGTGCGCGGAGGCGCGGCGCCGAAGGCGATCCTCCTCGGCGGGGCCGCCGGAGGCTTCGTCGGTCCGGACGGGCTCGATGCCCGGCTCACGTTCGAGGACGCGCGCGCCGGCGGCTACACGCTCGGGTCGGGCGTCGTGATGGTCTTCGACGAGGACACCGACCTCATCGATCTGTGCCTGCGGATCGCGCGCTTCTTCCGCGATGAGTCCTGCGGCCAGTGCGTGCCGTGCCGGGTGGGGACCGTCCGGCAGGAGGAGGCGCTGCACCGTCTCGTGTCCGGCCGGACGCTCGGAACGTCTGCCGACGAGCTCGCCCTCCTGGAGGACGTCGCGGTCGTGATGCGGGACGCGTCGATCTGCGGGCTCGGGCAGACGGCGGCGAGCGCCGTGTCGTCGGCGATCGCCGCGTTCGGCCTGTTCGACGGGGGCGCGGCGTGAGCGGGATCCCCGTTGCTCCGCCTCGCCGGTTGCTCGACGTCGAGATCGACGGCGCGCCGGCGCGCGTCCCGGAGGGCTCCACGATCCTCGACGCCTGTCGCGCCCGAGGCGTGGACACGCCGACGATGTGCTACGCGGACACCCTCACGCCGGTGAACGCCTGCCGCGTCTGCGTCGTCGAGGTTGAAGGTGCGCGCACGCTCGTCCCGGCGTGCTCTCGGCCGGTCGAGGCCGGCATGAAGATCCGGACGGACACCGACCGCGTCCGACACTCGAGGAGGCTCGTGATGGAGCTCCTCGCGTCGAGCGTCGACACGAGCCTCGCCTCGACCGACTGGCACCGTTGGCAGGCTGCGTACGAGGCCGATCCGGGCCGCTTCGGCGCCGCGATGCCGCCGATGGACGCTGGGGGGCGCGACACGAAGGAGCCGGGGCACCACCACCCGCCGTCCGACCCGACCCTCGCGGAGACGGTCGTCCAGCCGGTGAAGGTCGACAACGACCTCTACGTCCGCGACTACGCCCGCTGCGTCCTCTGCTACAAGTGCGTCGAGGCGTGCGGCACCGACGCCCAGCACACGTTCGCGATCGCGGTGGCCGGGCGCGGGTTCGACGCGCGGATCTCCACCGAGTACGCGGTTCCCCTGGACGCCTCCGCCTGCGTGTACTGCGGCAACTGCATCGGCGTGTGCCCGACGGGCGCCCTGATGTTCAAGAGCGAGCACGACATGCGTGCCGAGGGGACGTGGGACGAGGAGCAGCAGACCGTCACGAACACGATCTGTCCCTATTGCGGGGTCGGGTGCGAGCTCGAGGTGCACGTCCAGGACAACGCGATCGTGAAGGTCATGTCGCCGGCAGACCAGGACGTGACGAGCGGTCACCTCTGCATCAAGGGCCGCTTCGGCTTCCAGTACGTGCAGCGGCGCCGGCGCGACGGCGACTGAGACCGGCCGATGGGCTCCGTCGCCGGGATCGTCCTCGCTGGCGGAAGCTCCACACGGTTCGGCTCCGACAAGCTCCGGGCCCCCTATCACGATCGTCCCCTGCTGCACCACGCGGTGGCCGCCGTGGCAGCGGTGAGCGACGACGTGGTGGTCGTGGTGGGCCCGGCCGCGGACGGGCACGACCTCCCGCCGGGCGTCCGACTCGCACACGACTCGACCGAAGGTGCGGGGCCCCTGGCGGGCTTGCACGCCGGTCTACTGGCGGCCGTCCGGTCGGACATCGCGGTGGTCGTCGCGGGCGACATGCCGGACGTGCCGCCGACGGTCCTTGAGGCACTGGTGGGCGTCGTCGAAGACGGACCGGCAACGGCGTCGGCCCTCGGGACGGCGTCGGGGCCGAGCCCGGTGCCGATCGCGCTCGCGACGTGGCCGGCCGCCGACGCCGTGCACACGCTGCTCCACGCGGGCCGCAGACGGCTGGGCGACGTGCTCGACGTCCTGCAGACCACCGTGATCGACGAGGACCGCTGGACCGCGCTGGACCCCGAACGGCGTTCACTCTTCGACGTCGACGAGCCTTCCGACCTGGAGCGCTAGGCTTCGCACCGTGTCGCACGTCGAGCCGATCCGCGTCGGGCGTATCGAGGTCCGGACGATCTGCGAGGGATGGGGGAAGCTGGCGCTCGCCGACGAGCTCCCCGGGCGGGCCGTCGATTGGAACGGCGAGCGCGACCGCCGCCCATGGGCGTTCGACGGCGACGGCTCGTGGCCCTGGCACGTGCACGGCTTCGTGGTGACGTTGGCGTCGGGCGTCCGGATCGCCGTCGACACAGGTGTCGGCGACTTCCCGCCGTACGTCCCGTGGGTGGAGTCCACACCCGGAGCGTGGGAGGAGGTGCGGGCTGAGGACATCCGGCACGTGATCGTCACGCACCTCCACGCGGACCACGCCGGCGGCACGATCGTGGGAGGCGAACCCGCGTTCCCGAACGCTACGGTGCACGTGCACGAGGCGGATTGGTCGTACTTCGCGGGCAGCACCGAGGAGGACTACGTCGCCCGGCACGCGATGAGCGCGTTGCTCGAGCTCGGGACGCTCTCCGTCACGGACCACGACCACGAGATCGTCCCGGGCCTCCGCGTGCGGCACACGCCCGGGCATACGCCGGGACATCGCAGCGTGATCGTCCGCGACGGCGACGACGTCCTCGCCCTCACCGGCGACCTACTCCACATGCCAACGCAGGTCGCGCACCCCGAGTGGTGGTCCTCGCACGACGAGGACCCGCAGCTCGCCTCGGCGGCGCGGCGGATGCTCCTGTGGCGCGCGGGTCACGACGGATGGCGTGTGGGCGTCCCGCACTTCGCGCGGCCGTTCGGCCGTGTGGGACCCCACGGCTGGCTCGAGTAGCATCCGCCCCGAAGAGCGGGGCCCGCGGCACGGACGCGACGCCCCCGGGCGCCTTCCCGCGCATCAGAGATCCATCCAGCGGAAAGGATGCCTGACATGCCGCGACGCGTGCTCATCATGGGGGCCGCCGGCCGCGACTTCCACAACTTCAACGTCGTGTACCGCGATGATCCGTCCGTCGAGGTCGTCGCCTTCACCGCCACACAGATCCCGTTCATCGACGACCGTCGCTATCCGCCGTCGCTCTCGGGCAAGCGGTATCCGGACGGCATCCAGATCCACGACGAGTCGGAGCTCGTCCGGCTGATCCGTGAGCTCGACGTCGACGAGGTCGTGTTCAGCTACTCCGACGTCAGCCACGACCACGTGATGCATAAGGCCTCGACGGTGTTGGCGGCCGGCGCGAGCTTCGAGCTCCTGGGCCCGGACGTCACGATGCTGGAGCCCACCGTGCCGACGGTCGCCGTGACCGCCGTGCGGACGGGCGTCGGCAAATCGCAGACGACCCGGGCGATCGCCGGCGCCCTGAAGGACGCCGGCAAGCGCGTGGTCGCCGTCCGGCATCCGATGCCGTACGGCGACCTCGCCGCGCAGCGCGTCCAGCGCTTCGCGGAGCTCGCCGACCTCGATCGGTACGACACGACGATCGAGGAGCGCGAGGAGTACGAGCCGCACATCACGTCGGGCACGGTGATCTTCGCCGGCGTCGACTACGGCGCGATCCTCGAACAGGCGCAGGCGGAGTGCGACGTCCTGCTGTGGGACGGCGGCAACAACGACCTCCCGTTCTACCGTCCGGACGTCTGGATCGTTCTCGTCGATCCGCTGCGGGCCGGTCACGAGCTCCGGTATCACCCCGGGGAGACGAACCTGCGCGCGGCCCACGTGATCCTGATCAACAAGATGGACTCGGCCGCGCCCGACCAGGTCGCGCAGCTCGAGCGAACGATCGCAGACGTGAACCCCGGGGCCACGGTGGTGAAGGCCAACTCGAAGGTCACGTGCGACGATCCGGAGGCCGTCCGCGGCAAGCGCGTCCTGGTGATCGAGGACGGGCCCACGCTCACCCACGGCGAGATGAAGATCGGCGCCGGCGTCGTCGCTGCCCAGCGGCTCGGCGCGGCGGAGATCGTCGACCCGCGTCCATGGGCGATCGGCACGATCGCGGAGACGTTCGAGAAGTACGACGTCGGCGCGGTGCTGCCCGCGATGGGGTACAGCGAGGGGCAGCTCGACGAGATGGCCAAGATCATCGACGCCGCCGACGTCGACCTCGTCGTCGTCGGCACCCCGATCGACCTGCGGCGGGTGATCGACTTCCGCAAGCCCGCCGTCCGGGTGCGTTACGACCTCGACGTGCTCCCGGACT
>DATBSK010000209.1:0-10379 GCA_036559825.1 Acidimicrobiia bacterium
GTCGTCGGTCTCGTTCAGGGACTTGTCGGGTCGGAACTGCCACTGGTTCCGGAACAGCGCCGTCTCGTTGAGGTAGCTCGCGATCTCCTCGAGCGACACCCCCTTCGCGACCCGGGCACCGAGGAACGGGGGCGTGAAGACGGGGACGTCCGTCGCGACGTCCGAGCGCGCCGGCACACCTTCATGGGTCGCAACGCTTTGGCCGGGGGTACCCCGGCTGCGGCCGCTTCGCTCCAACGGGACGCGGCCGAACTCCGGGTCGAGCGCTCCGGAGCGCTTCCCCTCCATGAGGACGTCCATGACGCGCAGCCCCTCGAACGCGTCCTTGCCGTAGAAGAGGCGACCCTCGTACAACTCGCGCAGGTCGCGTTCGACGTAGGTGCGCGTCAGCGCCGCACCGCCGAGCAGCACCGGCGTCTCGGCGAGCCCGAGCGTGTTCATCTCCGCGAGGTTCTCGCGCATGATCAGCGTGCTCTTCACGAGGAGGCCGCTCATGCCGATGGCATCGGCTTCGACCTCCTTCGCCTTGTCGACGAAGCTCTGCAGCGGCGCCTTGATGCCGATGTTGTGCACGGCGTAGCCGTTGTTCGTGAGGATGATGTCGACGAGGTTCTTGCCGATGTCGTGCACGTCGCCCTTGACGGTGCCGATGACGAGCGTTCCCTTGCCGCCGCTGGCGTGCTTCTCCATGTGCGGCTCGAGGTGCGCGACGGCGGCCTTCATCGTCTCCGCGCTCTGGAGCACGAACGGGAGCTGCATCTCTCCCGACGCGAACAAGTCGCCGACGACCTTCATCCCGTCGAGCAAGACGTCGTTCACGATGTCGAGCGCGGGCAGGCTCGCGAGCTGTTCGTCGAGATCCGTCTCGAGACCGTCACGGTCGCCGTCGATGATGCGGTGCTTCAGGCGCTCGTCGACCGCCCAGCCCGACCGATCCTCGCGCTCGACGCGCGTCGCATCGACGTCGGCGAACGCGGCCATCAGCTCGTTCAGCGGGTCGTAGTCGGGCCGCCGGCGGTCGTGCACGAGGTCGAGCGCCAGCTCGCGGACGGCGTCGTCGATGCGGTGCATCGGCATGATGCGAGCGGCGTGCACGATCGCGGCGTCGAGGCCGGCTTCGACGCACTCGTGGAGGAAGACGCTGTTGAGCACGTGGCGCAGCGCCGGCTTCAGCCCGAAGCTGACGTTCGACACGCCGAGGACGGTCGACACGCCGGGCAGCTCCGCCTTGATGCGGCGGATCGCCTCGATCGTTTCGATGCCGTCGCGCCGGAGGTCCTCCTGCCCCGAGCCGAGCGGGAACGTGAGCGCGTCGAAGATGAGGTCCGTCGGCTCGAGGCCGTACTCGCGCACCGCGAGGTCGTGGATGCGCCGGCACACCCTCACCTTCCAGTCGGCGGTGCGCGCCTGGCCCTCTTCGTCGATCGCGAGGCAGATCACCGCTGCGCCGTAGTCGCGCGCGAGGCGGAACACGCGGTCGAGCCGCGATCCCGGTCCTTCGCCGTCCTCGAGGTTGGCCGAGTTGAGGATCGCCTTCCCGCCCGAGTGCTGGAGCCCCGCCTCCATGACCTCGGGCTCGGTCGAGTCGAACACCAGCGGAAGGGGCGCCTGCGTCGCGAAGCGCGCGGCGAGGTCGTCCATGTCGGCGGTGCCGTCGCGCCCGACGTAGTCGACGCAGACGTCGAGGACGTGCGCACCGTCCTTGACCTGCTCGCGGGCGATCTGGACGCAGGTGTCCCAGTCGGTGTCGAGCATCGCATCGCGGAACTGCTTCGAGCCGTTGGCGTTCGTGCGCTCGCCGACGAGCAGGATCGACGTGTCCTGGTGGAACGGGACGTGCGTGTAGCTCGACGAGCAGCCCGGCTCGTGCTCGGGCGTGCGCACGACCGGCGCGCGGTCACCGACGCGCTCGACGACCGCGCGGAGGTGGTCGGGCGTCGTGCCGCAGCAGCCGCCGACGATGTTGACGCCGAACTCCGTGACGTTGCGCTCGTGCGCCTCCGCGAGCTCCGCGGGCGTGAGGTCGTAGTGCGTGCGACCCTCCACCACCGACGGGAGACCCGCGTTCGGCAGACACGAGACGAACGTCCGCGCGTGCTGGCCCAGGTAGCGGAGGTGCTCGGTCATCTCCGCGGGGCCGGTCGCACAGTTGAGGCCGATGACGTCGGGACGCAGCGCCTCGAGGCTCGTGAGCGCGGCACCGATCTCGGAGCCGATGAGCATGCGGCCGGTCGTCTCGATCGTGACCTGGACCATCAGGGGGACGTGGACGCCGCTCGTCTCCATCGCGCGGCGCGCCGCGGCGAGCGCGGCCTTGCCCTGGAGGAGGTCCTGGACGGTCTCGATGAGCAGCACGTCGACGCCACCCGCGAGGAGGCCCTCCATCTGCGGGAGGTAGGCGTCGCGCAGCTCCGCGAACCTGACGTGCCCGAGCGACGGGAGCTTGGTGCCCGGGCCGACGGACCCGATGACGAACCGCGGGCGGTCGGGGGTCGCGTGGTCGCCCACCACCTCCTGTGCGAGCTCGGCCGCGGCCTGGTTGAGCTCACGCGTCCGGTCCGCGATGCCGTACTCGGCGAGGACGATCGGGAAGGCGCCGAAGGTGGCCGTCTCGACCGCATCGACGCCGACGGAGAGGAAGTCGTCGTGCATCCGACGGATGACGTCGGGGCGGGTGAGCACGAGGTTCTCGTTGCAACCCTCGAGCTCCGGCCCACCAAAGTCGTCGGCGGTCAGGTCCTGCGTCTGCACCCACGTGCCAAACGCGCCGTCGAAGACGAGCACGCGCTCTCGCAGCGCGTCGAGGAACTCGTTCGTGGGCTCGGACATGTGATCTCAAGGGTACCGGCGCCGTCGCTTCCCGAATCTCTGGTATCGCGCCGCTACGCTCGCGGGTTGCATGGCCGAAACCCCCCCGCGATGCCTGGGCGTCGTGATGCCGTGCTTCAACGAGCGGGCGACCGTTCTCGAGATCGTGAAGCGCGTGCTCGCGTCGCCACTGGTCGCGGAGCTCGTCATCGTCGACGACGGCTCGACGGACGGCTCCCGCGACATCCTGCGCGGGCTCGACGACCCACGCGTGCGCGTCTTCGAGCAGCCGATCAACCTGGGGAAGGGTGCGGCGCTCCGCCGTGGGTTCCTCGAGGTGACCTCCGACTACGTCATCGTGCAGGACGCGGACCTCGAGTACGACCCGCGCGACTACGAGAAGATGCTCGAGCCGCTCCTCGAGAACCGAGCTGACGTCGTCTACGGGTCACGCTTCCACGGCGGGCGACCTCATCGCGTCCTCTACTACTGGCACTCGGTCGGCAACCGCGTGCTCACGACCATCTCGAACATGTTCACGAACCTGAACCTCTCCGACATGGAGACCTGCTTCAAGGCCTTCCGCCGCGAGGTCCTCGACCACGTCGACATCCACGAGGATCGGTTCGGCTTCGAGCCGGAGATCACCGCGAAGGTCGCGCGCCAGGGGTGGCGCGTGTACGAGGTCGGCATCTCCTACGACGGTCGGACCTACGCCGAGGGGAAGAAGATCGGGTGGCGTGACGGGGTTCGGGCGGTCTGGAGCATCCTGCGGTACTCGCGGATCGCGGATCGCGTCGACGCGCGTGCGGTCGAGCGTGCTGCCGGCCCCGTGGACTTCGACGATGCCGACGCCGAGCTCGCGACGGCCCTCGACTCGCTCGACGGCGCCGACAACTACACCACCTGGCTCGTCTCCATGTGTTCGCCGTACCTCGGCGAGGACGTCCTGGAGGTGGGCGCCGGGCACGGGCAGCTCACCGAGCGACTCCTCGCCGGGCACCAGGTCACGGCCACCGACCTCTCGAAGCGCTGCGTCGAGCTGCTCGAGGAGCGCTTCGGGCACGACCCCGCGTTCGAGGCGTGCTGCTGCGATGTCGACGACCTGCTCCGCGACCGGCGGTCGCGCTACGACTCCGCGGTGCTCGTCAACGTGCTCGAGCACATCGACGACGACGTCGGCGCGTTGACGACCGCGACGCAGCTGGTGCGGCCGGGCGGGCACGTCATCGTGTTCACCCCGGCCTTCGACGGCCTCTACAGCGAGTTCGACCGGCGCATCGGCCATCGTCGCCGCTACCGGCGGGCGCACCTCGTCGGCGTCGCGGATCTCGCCGGCCTCGAGATCGTCGACACGCGCTACGTCAACTCGCTCGGCGCGCTCGCATGGTGGGCCTACGCGCGGCACCTGCGGCGCACGCCGACGAAGCCGAAGAACGTCGCGCTCTACGACCGCGTCGTCGTGCCGCTGCTCCGTCACGTCGAGGAGCGTCACGAGCCGACCTTCGGGCAATCGGTGTTCCTCGTGGGTCGTCGTCCCGACGCCTGAGGTGACGACCGCACCGACTCGCGACACCGAGGCGGCGGTGCCCCCCCCGCACGCCGTGGAGGAGGACGAGGACCATCCCGTCGCGAGCGGGCACGGAGGCTTCGTGAGCGTCGCCGGCACGGTCGCGGTGATCCTCGTCGCAGCGCTCATGGGCGCCGGCCTCTGGGCGCGCCTCGTCTACGACCCGACCCCGGCGATGCACCGCATCACCGTCGTCGGGAAGACGGGCAACGGCCGCGTCGTCGACGTGCAGATCGACCCGTTCCGCGGCGCCCCCGTCGCCGACCGCGACGTGGTGCGGACCGGTGACTGGGTCGACGAGCCGCCAGGATCGTTCCGGCTCGCATCGGGCCGCGGGCGATTGACGTATGCCGGCGCGGTCGCGCCGACAGCCCTCGTCCGGTTCGCGACCGGCGTGGACGGCGGCGACGCGCGCGTCGTCGTCGACGGCTCGGCGCGACCGTTCGAGTCGCTGCGCGCCGAGGTCGCGGGCACGAAGGTCGTGCGGCTGCACTTCGACCGCCGCGTGCCCCCCGCATCGTGGGCGCTCCTCGTGCTGCTCATGGCCGCGTGCGCGGTGCCGGTGGGAGCCGCCTGGTGGGCGCTCCGCCGGCTCGCGCGGTCACGTGGACGAGGGGTGACGAGCGGCGTGGTCGCGGGCGCCGCGATCGCCGGGGTGCTCACCGGGGTCGCGCTCTGGTCGCCACCGACCGTGCTCGCGGACGCGCGCCGCGTCGACTCGGCCGACGATCTGCTCGCCGTGTTGAGCCGCATCGGGCCCGCGCTCGCGATCGGGGTGCTCGCGGTCCTCGTCGCGTGCGCGCTCCTGGGCGTCCGCGCCCCACGCATCGCGACGACCGAGCCCACCACCGCGGCGGAGCGTTGGAGGCTGACGGCCCTCCTCGCGGCGGTCCCGCTGGCCGGGTGGACGGCCCTGTTGCTGCTGTTCTGGCCCGGGTTGTCGAACCCCGACGGCATGGTCCAGTGGTTCGAGCTGGACCGGATCGGGCTCGACGACTGGCATCCGTATCTGTTCGCGCTCGTGCTCGGTGCGCTGCGCCACGTCGCCGACACCCCGGCGTTGCCCGTCCTGCTGCAGGTGATCGTCGCCTCGTTGCTCGTGGGGCGCATCGCGGCCTGGACCGTGTGGCGGGGTCGATCGCCCTGGGTGGCGGGCGCCACGCTCGCGCTCCTCCTCGTCGTGCCGTCGACCGCGCTCTTCACGATCACGATGTGGAAGGACACTCCGTTCGGCCTCGCGCTCCTCGGACTCGCCCTGGTGGTCTGGCGCATCGAGGACACGGGCGGCGAGTGGCTCGCGAAGCCGCGCAACATCGCGCTCGCCGCGACGGACCTCGCGGCGCTGTCGCTCACGCGCCACACCGGATGGCCGGTCGCCGTCGGCACGATCGCCGTCCTGCTCGTCGCACACCGGCGCCGGTGGAGACCCCTCGCGCTCACGGCGGGCGCCGCGGCCGCTGTCCTCGTCATCGTGCAGATCCCGCTGGCGAGCGCCCTCGATGTCACACCGAACGTGCAGCCGAGCATCATCTACGTGCAGCACATCGCGAACCAGGTGAACCGTGGCGTCCACCTCACGGGCTCCGAGCGACGATTCCTGCGCACGATCCATCCCCTCGGTCGCGACTGGCCCTACGACTGTCACTCGATCCAACCGACGTGGTCCGGACCCGACGCGATCCCGCCTCCTCGGTTCACCGACAAGGAGTCGCGGCTTCGCTCGCTGGTCGTCGACCTCGCGCTCCGCAACCCGACGGGTGAGCTCGATCACCTCGCGTGCGCCAGCGAGCTGGTCTGGAAGCCGTGGGCGAGCGATGGCGAGACCTACTTCCTCGAGTGGTCGGACACCGGAGGCCGTGTCGACTACATCCCGCGTCTGGGCCAGACGCGGATGATCGGCCGGAGCATCTATGGCGAGACCCCGACGGAGGACACCGCGTCGCCGCGCGCGGTCGCCCGGGTCTACGACACGGTCGTGAACCGGATCCCGGTGTGGCTGCTCCGCCCCGCGATCTACCTGTACGCGCTGCTCGCCGCGATGGCGTTCGCCGCGTGGCGCCGGCGCTCGTGGGGCGTCGTGCGGATCGTCGTCCCGGTGATCCTCGCGAGCCTGGTGCTCGCCGCCCTGACGCTCGTGCAGGACGTCCGCTTCCAGTACGGGGTCATCCTGACCGCGGTCGTCCTCGTGCCCGCACTCCTCACGGTGGCGCCGCGGCGCACGGCCGACGACACGGCGCCGCTCAGCTGGGACGAGGCGGCTCCGGGCTGATCCGGCTCCGACCGACGCGCACCGGGTGCGCGGCGCGCGCGAAGAGCTCGCGGTCGCCCGCGGAGTTCCCGTAGGCCCAGATCTCGGCGTCACCGGCCCCGAGACCCAGCCAAGCGTCGAGGCGGCGGACCTTCTCCGCTCGCCGCACGTTCGGCCCGTCGAGCGCGCCGGTGAGGCGGCCGGCGGCGCTCTCGAGCCGGGTCCCGAGCGCGGCGTCGAAGCCCAGCGCGGACGCGATGGGCCCCAGATAGCACTCGAAGCTCGCCGAGACGATCACGCGCTCATGCCCCTCGTCGCGGTGCCACGTGGCGCGCTCGAGCACATCGGCCCGGAGGTGCTCCGCGCGGCAGTCAGCTGCGAACCGCTCGGCCAGCGCGAGCGTCTCGCGCTCGTCTCGGCCCGAGAGGAGGTCGCGCGCCAGCCGGGCCTTGACCGCGTCGCGCCGGCCGCGCGTGAGGTCGGGGAGCGCCCGGGCGAGCGACGCGGCGACCGCGGCGCGGCCTGCGACGGTCGCGAGGAAGGGGAGCACGTTGTCGCGGGTCGACAGCGTGCCGTCGAAGTCGAAGGCGGCGACGACGCGACCGGGCACCGTCAGACGGGCAGCTTGCGGAACAGCGCGCGTGGGACGTGCCGGAGACCCGACATCACGAACCGGAGCGCCGGTGGGACCCAGATCACCTCGCGCCCGCGCTCGATGCCGTGCACGATCGCATCGGCGACCGTGTCGGGTGTCGTCGCGAGCGGCGGCGGCGTGAGCCCCGACGTCATCTTCGTGCTCACGAAGCCGGGTCGGACGATCATCACGCGCGCGCCGCTGCCGACCAGGCTGTCGCCGAGACCCTGGAAGAAGCCGTCGTAACCCGCCTTCGACGAGCCGTACACGAAGTTCGAGCGCCGGACGCGCTCGCCGGCGACGGTGGACAACGCGACGATCAGGCCGTGTCCCTGCGCGCGCAGCCGCGCCGCGAGCGGGATGCCGGTGGAGACGGCACCGAGATAGTTGACGCGGGCGACCTCGGCCGCGGCGTCGCCGTCGCGCTCGGCCTCGGCCTGGTCGCCGAGCAGGCCGAAGGCGACGAGGACGAGGTCGAGGTCGCCCACCCGGCCGACGACACCGTCGATGAGCGCCTCGTGGCCCGCCGTGTCGGTGGCGTCGAACGCGACCGTCTCGACGCGCGTCGCGCCGAGCTCCCGGAGCTCGTGCACGACCTCGGCGAGCTCGTCGGGTCGACGCGCCGCGAGCACGACCGTGCGCGCCCGGTGTCTGACGAGCCGCCGCAGCGTCGCGTGCGCGATCTCGGACCCGCCGCCGAGCACGAGCACCGTCTGGACGCCGCCGAGCGCGTCTTGCATTCAGATCTGGAGGCGGCGGGCGAGGTCGGACTGCAGCATGCCCGAGGGGTCGACGCGCGCCCGGAGCTCGCGGAAGCGGTGGAGCTGGGGATACATCCGCGGGAGCAGCTCCGGAGCGAGCCGGGAGTCCTTCGCGAGGTACACGCGGCCACCGGCGTCGACGACGAGGTGGTCGAGCTCGTCGAGGAGCGGTCCGACGCCTCGGGCGGAGACGGGGATGTCGAGCGCGAGCGTCCAGCCCGGCTGCGGGAACGACAGCGGCCCCGGGTTGCCCGGGCCGAAGCGCTTGAGCACTGCGAGGAACGACGCGCACTGCGCCGCCGAGAGCCGCTCGAGCGTGCGGCGCACCGTCTCCGCCGCGTCGTCGGGGACGACGTACTGGTACTGGAGGAAGCCGCGGCTCCCGTACAGGCGGTTCCAGCCGCTCACGCCGTCGAGCGGGTGGAAGAACGCGCTGATCGTCTCGAGATGACCGACGCGGTGCTGCGGGGCCTTGCGGTACCAGAGCTCGTTGAACGCGCGGACCGTCAGCCGGTTGAGCAGCCCGTTCGGCGCCCAGGGCGGTGCCGCCAGCAACGTGCGCGGCGCGAACGCCAGGGGATCGCGACGCGCCCGCGGTGGGAGCGCCGCGAGCGGGGCGTGATCGCCGCGGGTCAGCACACCGCGGCCGAGCGACGCGCCGCGCGCGAGACAGTCGACCCACGCGACGGAGTACCGGTAGCGCGCGTCGCCCTCCACCATCCTCGCCATGAGGTCGTCGAGATCGGGCACGCGATCGGTGTCGACCTGCATCAACGACGTCTCGACGGGGAGCAGCCGGAGCGTCACCTCGGTGACGACCCCCGTCAGCCCCATGCCGCCGGCGCTGCCCCAGAACAGGTCGGGGTCGTGCACCGGGTCGACGGTGAACGTCGCCTTCGGCGCGTGCAGGGTGAACGACGCGACGTGGTTGGCGAAGCTCCCCTCGGCGTGGTGGTTCTTCCCGTGGATGTCGGCCGCGAGCGCGCCGCCGACCGTCACGTGACGGGTGCCGGGCGTCACCGGCACGAAATAGCCGAACGGCATCAGCAGCCGCATGAGCGCGTCGAGGCTGACGCCCGCGTCGACGCGGATCGTCCCGGCGGCGAGGTCGAGGTCGCGCACCGCATCGAACACCGTGGCGTCGACGACGTTCCCGCCGGCGTTCTGCGCCGCGTCGCCGTACGACCGGCCGAGTCCGCGGGCGACGACGCCACGGTGGCCGGCGTGCTCGAGCAGCGCGTCGAGCGCGTCGTCGTCCGGCGGCGCGACCACGGTCGCGGCCGTCGGCATCGTCCGGCCCCAGCCGGTGAGGATCCGGACCGGCGAGACCGGCTCTGCCGGTCCGCCGGAGGAGGCGGCGCTCGCGCCGTCGACCAATGGAGGCGTCATCTCAGGCATTGACGCCGATCGCGAACATCACGATCCACGACATGCCGAGGACCTGGATGACCCGGTCCGAGAGCACGATCTCCTCCGGGGCACCGCCCCGACCCTGCTCGATCACGTGGGCGTACCGCAGCACCGCGAGCACGAACGGGATGATCGAGAGCCGGAACCAGGTCTCGTCGCCCGTCGACGCCGCGTTCTCGAACGCCCAGAGGCAGTAGGCGGTGACCATGACGCTGGCCGACACCGCGCGCACGAACCCCAGGAAGCTCGCCGAGTACTCCTCGAGCGTGCTGCGGTGCGCACCCGACGCGTCACCGAGCTCGATCTGCTCCGCGTGGCGCTTGCCCGTGACCATGAACAGCGATCCCGCCGCGGCGACGATGAGGAACCAATCGGAGATCGCGACGTCGGCGGCGACGCCGCCCGCGATCGCCCGGAGCACGAATGCGGCGGCGACCGCGGCGAGGTCGACGACCGGCTCGTGCTTGAGCCAGAGGCTGTAGGAGACGGTGAGCGCCGCGTACCCCGCGACGACGAGCGCGAGCTCCCCGCGCGAGATGGGGATCGAGATGCCGATCGCGACCGCGATCAGCACGACTGCCATCACCTTCGCCAGGCCCTCGCTGACGTGTCCCGCCGCGATCGGCCGATGCTGCTTCGTAGGGTGCTGACGGTCCGCGTGCACGTCGAGCGCGTCGTTGAGGAAGTAGGTGCCGCTCGCCGCCAGGCACAGCGCGACGAACGCGACGAGCGTCCGGCCGAGTGGTCCGGCCTCTGTCAGGACACCCGCCGCGCCCGGCGCGGCGAAGACGAGCACGTTCTTCACCCATTGCTTCGGCCGCGCTGTCCGCCACAGCGCCGCCGCGAGCGATGGCTGCGGCGCGGGCGCGGCGGCTCGTTCGGACGCGACGGCCATCGACGCCAGGCTACCGGTTTGGTCGATCGAGGCCCCTCCAGGGGCCTCGATCG
>DATBSK010000210.1:0-2838 GCA_036559825.1 Acidimicrobiia bacterium
CCTTCGTGCGCTCGACCTGCTTGTGCACGCCCGGCACCGCCTGCGCCTCGAGGTCGCAGCGGGCGTCGAGCGGCTCGAAGACGTGCTCGCCCAGGACGTCACCGCCCTCGGGGTTGAAGTGGATGCCGTCGTCGGCGCGGACGAGCACGTCCTTGCCTCCCTTGGGGTTCGGGAGCGTCGGCGTGTACTTCCCGTCGGGGCCAGAGAAGATGCCGTACGCGTCGATGTACGTGGCCTCGGGGTGATCGGCGACGACCGTGCGCGCGACCGCGTCGACCTGCTGGACGCCGCTGTCCTTGCGCTCGTCCTCCATGGGGGGTGCGCCGACCCAGTACACCGGCCGCACGCGGCCGGGTTCCGAGCCCTGCTCCAGCACGTCGAGCATCTGCTCGACGCGCAGCGCGTACGCGTCGCGCCACGCGGGTTGACCGGACGAGCTCGTCGTGGTGTCGCCCGGCACCTTGAAGTCGTTCGCGCCGATGATGAACACGGCGACCTCGGGGTCGAGGCGCGCCATCTCCTCGGCCGCGTGCTTCGGCCAGTCGAAGAAGTCAGGGGTGCTCAGCCCGCTCGAGACGCGGGAGTCGTAGATCGGCTGCACGACACCGGTCGCTGCCGTCTGCTCGCCGAGCGAGGGCCCGAGCGAGCCCGCGAGCGAGTCGCCGCCGATCCACAGCCGCAGCGGCTCGTCGGGTGTGAGCGGGCTGCGGCACTTGGGCGGCGCGTCGCCGCGCGCGCGCGTGCTCGAGGTCGTCGTTCGCTCGGCGCGCAGCGACTGCGACTCGTCGCCGGGGCTGAGTGCGCCCGCGGCCCACAGCCCGCCGAACACGAGCGCGACCGCGACGACGCACGCGACGATGATCAACCGTGTCCGCACGAGCTACGCGGGCTCCGCTGCAATTTCCCGTTCGCGCGCGCGGTCGAGCTGGGTGCGGTAGAGGTCCGCGTAGAGCGCGTCGCGTGCGAGCAGGTCCGCGTGGGCGCCTTCCTCCACGATGCGACCTTCGTCGATGACGACGATGCGATCGGCGGCGACGATGGTCGAGAGGCGGTGCGCGATCACGAGCGCGGTGCGGCCGCTCAGCGCGTCCGCGAGCGCACGCTGGATCGCCTGCTCCGACTCGGAGTCCAGGTGCGACGTTGCTTCGTCGAGGATCACGATCGCCGGGTCCTTCAGCAGCATGCGGGCGATGGCGAGCCGTTGCTTCTCGCCGCCCGACAGCCGGTAGCCGCGCTCTCCCACCACGGTGTCGTACCCATCCGGCAGGCTCGCGATCAGCTCGTGGATCCGGGCGGCCCTGCAGGCGGCCACGAGGTCGTCGCCGGTGGCATCGGGCCTGGCGTAGCGGAGGTTGTCGGCGATCGACTCGTGGAACAGGTGGGCGTCCTGCATCACCATGCCCACGGTGTCACGCAGGGACGCCAGCGTGAGGTCGCGGACGTCGTGCCCGTCGACGAGGACACGCCCGCCCACCACGTCGTGCACGCGCGGCACGAGCAGCGCCGTGGTCGTCTTGCCCGCGCCCGACGGCCCCACGAGGGCCACGAGCTCGCCGGGCTCCACGACGAACGACACGTCGCGCAGGATCCACGCCGCGTGGTCGTCGTCACCGCCGACCATGCCCTCGCCCTCGAGCGACGCGATCGAGGAGACGGCCGCGGGCGGGTGGCGGAACCACACGTGCTCGAGCTCGATCCGGCCCACCGCGGGAGCCGGCAGGTCGACGGCGCCCGGGCGCTCGGCGATGAGCGGCGGGAAGTCGAGCACCTCGAACACGCGCTCGAACGACACGAGCGCGGTCATCACGTCGACGCGCGCGTTCGTGAGCTGGGTCAGCGGCTGGTAGATCTGGCCGACGTAGATCACGAACGCAGCGACGGTCCCGATCGTGAGCGCGTCCTCGATGACAAGTGTGCCGCCCAGGTAGTACACGACGGCAGTGCCGACGGCGGCGACGAACCCGAGCGCGACGAAGAGCAC
This sequence comes from Acidimicrobiia bacterium, assembly GCA_036559825.1. GTDB lineage: Bacteria > Actinomycetota > Acidimicrobiia > IMCC26256 > PALSA-555 > DATBSK01. The sequence continues at coordinate 1,982 of DATBSK010000210.1, forward strand.
GCGCGAGTACATGGCGGTGGTGATGCCGATGTCGCGCACGCGCTCGGCGCGCCCGGCGAACAGGTCGCGCTCTCGCGTGTGGCTCCCGAAGAGCTTCACGACGAGCGCGCCGGCGACGTTGAACCGCTCCGCGACGGTGTTGTTCATGGACGCGTTGAGCTGCATCCCTTCGCGCGTCGCGCGCTGCAGCTTCCGCCCGATCCGGCGGGCCGGGATGATGAACGCGGGCAGGACGATCAGCGTGAGGATCGTCAGCCGCCACTCGAGGCCGAGCATCACGGTGAGCGTCACCACGAGCGTGATGACGTTCGACACGACCGTCCCGAGTGTGCCGGTGACGGCCTGCTGCGCGCCGATCACGTCGTTGTTGAGGCGCGACATCAGCGAGCCGGTCTGGGTGCGGGTGAAGAACGAGACCGGCAGCCGCTGGACGTGGTCGAAGAGCGCGACCCGCAGGTCGTAGATGAGGCCCTCACCGATGCGGGCCGAGTACCAGCGCTGGAGCAGCCCGAGCAGCGCGCTCGCGATCGCCAGCGCGACCGCGGCGAGGGCGAGCACGAGGACGAGCTGCGTGTCCTTCTGGGGCACGGCGTCGTCGAGCAGTGCCCGGAACAGCAGTGGCGGGATGACGGCGACGGCTGCGGTGGCGATCACCGTGAGGACGAACCCGACGAGCTGCCGGCGATAGGGGCGGGCGAGGCGCAGGACGCGGCGCACGAGCTCGCGCTCGACCCGGTGGCCGCGCACGGCGTCCGGATCGCGCCGGAAGCTCATCATCATCGAGTGCATCGCCATGTGCACCGTCCAACGTAGGGCGTGGGGCCACCCTTCCCACGCGCATGATGCGTCGCTCACCC
>DATBSK010000211.1:0-9135 GCA_036559825.1 Acidimicrobiia bacterium
AGGGCACCCAGCCGGTTCCGCCTTCGGACAGCGCGAACTGGAGCCGTGGGAACTTGCGCAGGACCTGCGAGAAGATGAGGTCCGTCGCTGCGTGCATCGTGTTGAGCGGGGTGAGGGCGATCATGATGTCGATGGGCGCACCCGGCACCAACGCGAGCGTCGTCGACGACGACCCGATGTGCAGGCAGATCACCACCTCGTCGTCTTGACACGCCGCGAAGAACGGGTCCCAGTGGTCACCGAAGACGTTCGGCCAGCCGAGCTTCGCCGGGTCCTCCGAGAACGTCACGGCATGGCACCCCTTGGCGGCGACGCGGTGCACCTCGTCGGCCATGAGCTGCGGATCCCAGATCGGCGGGATCGAGAGCGGGATGAATCGGCCGGGGTAGGTGCCGCACCACTCGTCGATGTGCCAGTCGTTGTAGGCGCGGAGCAGGTTCAGACCCACGTCGAGGTCCTTCGACCGCGAGAAGAGCTGCCCGCAGAACTGCACGAAGCTCGGGAAGCACATCGACCCGAGCACCCCGTTGCGGTTCATGTCGTTGACCCGCTCGTGGATGTCCCAGCACCCCTTGCGGATCTGGTCGAGTGCAGTGGGCTCGATGCCGTACTCCTCGGGCGGCTTGCCGGCGACGGCGTTCAAGCCGATGTTCGGGATCTCTGCATCTTCGTAGACCCAGACGTCGGTCCCGTTGTCGCGATGGACGAGCTTCGGCGCGAGCTCCTTCCACTTCTCGGGGAGGTGCGCGTCGAACAGCGTCGGGGGCTCGACGACGTGGTCGTCGACGCTGACGAGGACGAGGTCTTCGGCCTTCGGCATGACGGCTCCGCTCGGTCGACGCTCGTTTCAGCCTATGCCCGCCCCGTGGAGGCTGTGTACTGTCCCGCCCGAGCTTGCCGAGACGGGGAGAGTCGACGTGAACGACCAGGACGCGCTGAACCTCGCGCTCTTCGTCGCCCGTGTGTGGGTGGGCGTCGTGATGTTCGCGCACGGGTGGCGACATCTGTCCGCGGTGCGGTCAGGCCCCGGGATGGCGAGCTGGTTCGAGAGCCTCGGCCTCCGCAACGGGCCACTGCAAGCGTGGAACGTGACGATCACGGAGCTCGTCGTCGGCGTCGGTCTCGTCGTCGGGCTGCTGACGCCCCTCGGCTACGGCGGCGCGGCCTCGATCGTGCTCGTCGCGCTCGCTACGAACCACTGGAAGAACGGCTTCTTCATCTTCAACAAGGGCGAAGGGTGGGAGTACGTCGGCACGCTCGGGGTCCTGTCGATGGCGCTCGGCGCGATCGGCCCGGGGGAGTGGTCTCTCGACGACGCGTTCGGCCTGTCGTTCCCCTTCGACCCGGGCACCGCACTGCTCGTGAGCGCGGGCATCGGGATCCTCGGGACCGCTGCGTTCCTCGCTGCGTTCTGGCGCCCGCCGAAGCCCGCGCCCTCCGCCGAAACCACATCGGGTTGAGGCGAGTCTCACAACCGATACGAAGCGTCACCGACCTACAGGGGGTACAGAGTGGTGGAAACGCTCAACAAGAAGGGCACCGGCTGGATCGGCTTCGCCGGCGTCGTCCTGATCATCGCGGGTGCCTTCGACATCGTCTCGGGTCTCTGGGCCCTCGATCACAAGGACTCGCCGGTTGACGCCGTGCTCTACGAGAGCAACCTCGAGACGTGGGGATGGATCTACCTGATCGTCGGGATCGTGATCCTGGTCGCCGGCTTCGCCGTCTTCGGGCGCGCGCAGTGGGCCCGGTGGGTCGGCGTCCTCGCGGCGATGCTCGGGATCATCGTCGAGTTCTTCTGGATGTTCCAGACGCCGGGGCGCTCACTCGTGTACATCGTGATCGCCCTGCTCGTGATCTACGGCTTGGTGGTCTACGGCGACAAAGAGCTCGCCTGAACCGCGTCGAACCTGATGCGACCGGCCGCGGTGCCTCGGCGCCGCGGCCGGCTCGCGTCCGGCTTCAGCCGGCGACACCTTCGCGGACGCGCTCCAGCTCGGCCGCGAGCAACGACGCCACCTCCCGCGTGTCGCCGACGATCCCGATGTCGGCGGCGTCGAAGACGAGCGCGTCGGGATCGTGGTTCACGGCGAGGATCGTTCCCGCGCGGCGCACGCCGACCATGTGGTTGAACTTCCCGCTCGTGCCGAGCGCGACGTAGAGGCGGGGTGCGATCGTGCGGCCGGTGATGCCGATCTGGCGGGCGCGAGGCATCCACCCGCGGTCGGTGACCTTGCGGGTCGCGCCGAGCTCCGCGCCGAGCACGCGCCGCAGCGGGTCGAGCGCCGGATAGTCGTCGGGCGTCAGGCCCCCGGTCCCCACGCCGACCACCACGCGCGCCTCGGCGAGCGTGTCGAGGTCGTCCTCGCGGGTCCGGCCCAGCACCCGTACGCGCCCGCGCGGGCGGATGGTCAGCGAGCGGACCGTCGCGGTGGCCGGACGCGGCGCGAGCTGGGGGAGCATGCCGGCCCGGATCGTCGCCATCTGCACGGGGGACGACGCGCGCACGGCAGCCACGAGCTGACCTCCGAACGCGGGCTTCCACGCCACGAGGCGGCTCTCGCCGATCTCGAGGTCGATCGCATCGCCGGTGAGCCCGGCGCCGAGCCGCGCCGCCGCGCGTGCCGCGACCTCCCTGCCCCACGCGGTGCTCGGTGCGAGCACGGCCCATGCGATCTCGTCGCGGGCCCACTCGGCAACGACGCGAGCGACGTCCTCCTCGACGAGGGCACCCTCGATCACGAGGACGTCGTCGGCACCCCACGAGCCGAGCACGGCCGCTCGCGGGGCTTCGAGGGTCAGCGCGACGACGCGACCGCCGATCGCGGCTGCGAGCGTGGCGGCAGCGCCGAGGAGCTCGCGTCCGAGGTGCGCGCGCTCCGGCTCGAGCACCACGCCGACGACGGGACCCGGCCCGCCCGTCGGTGGGACGCGCTCGATGCTCACCGCGTCCTCGTCGGTCTCGTCGAGCGCGCCTCTCTGCTCCAGCAGCATGACGGCCTCACGAACCTGCTCTGCGGTGTCGCCGCTGCACCGGTGACGCGCGCGCTCGACCCGGTGCAGCCGCACCTCGCCGACCGTGGTCGGGCTCCCGTCGGCCCCCCACGGGCCGGACCCGAGATCCGCGGCGTGGAGGACACGGATGCGCTCGGCCGGGACGAGCGCGCGCGCTTCGGCGTCCATCTTGCAGGGCTCGATGAGACGCTCGGCGCACGACGCCACGAGGGGGTGCTCGATCTCGAGCTGCACCCAGCCGTCGTCGTGCTCGCACCGCAGGTGCAACGTCCTGGACTTCATGCTGAGGTGGCGGACGCCGGTCGCGAAGGGCAGGTCGAGCAGCTCCGCCACCTCCGGGCCCACCTGGCCGGTCTCGGCGTCGATCGAGTTCCGACCGGCGAGCACGAGATCGAACGGTCCCTCGTGCTCGAGCGCGGCCGCGAGGGCGCGCGCAGTGGCCAGCGTGTCCGAGCCCGCGAACGCGAGATCCGTGACGAGCACGCCGTCGATCGCGACCGCGGCCTCGGATCCCCACGCGATCGCTTCGCGGAGCACGTCGTCCGCCGCCGGCGGACCCAGCGTGAACACGGTCACGGTGCCGTCGCCGACCGCGGCCGCCAGCTCGACGCCCTGCGACACGGCGCGACGGCAGTACGCGTTCATCTCGAGGTCGACACCGGACCGCTTGAGACGACCGTCTTCGCCGAGCTCGAGCTCCTCGAACGCGGGAATCTGCTTCACGAGGACCGCGATGCGCATGACCTCGGGAGGCTATGCGCTCCCCCGGTAGCATCACCGCCACTCGTCACCTTCGGGAGCGCTCATGAACCTGCGCGCCGCGCCACGCGAGGCCGTCATCGTCGACACCCTTCGAACCGCCATCGGGAAGCGCAAGGGCGCGCTGGCGGGCTGGCATCCCACCGACCTTCTCGGTCACGCGCTGCGGGCGCTGCTCGAGCGCAACGACGTCGACCCTGCTGCGATCGACGACGTCGTGGGCGGTTGCGTCACACAGGCCGGCGAGCAGGGGTGCAACGTCACGCGCAACGCATGGGTCGCCGCGGGCTTGCCGTGGCATGTCCCGGCAACCTCGGTCGACCGTCAGTGCGGTTCGTCGCAACAGGCAATGCACTTCGTCGCGCAGGGCGTGATCGCCGGCGCGTACGACCTCGCGATCGCGTGCGGCGTCGAGTCGATGACGCGTGCCCCGATGTCGAGCAACGCGCGAGGCGGGATCGGACCCTTCTCGCCCGCCTTCCTCAAAGCCTGCAACGGCGTGCTGGGGATCCAGTTCTGGGTTGCACAAGTGCTCGCGGACAAGTTCGGCGTGACGCGGGACGAGATGGACCAGTTCGCTCTCGAGAGCCAGCAGCGCGCGGCTGCGAACACCGACGACGGTCACTTCGCGAAGGAGATCCTCCCGGTGCCGCTCCGAGACGAGCACGGCATCGAGACCGGGGGTCGGCTCGAGTCGGACGAGGGCATCCGTCGCGACACGACGCTCCAGGGCCTCGCCGCCCTCAAGCCGGCCTGGGAGTCCGATGAGCAGCCCGCGCCCGACATCACCGCCGGGAACTCGTCGCAGATGAGCGACGGCGCGTCGGCGATGCTGATTGCGGACCGCTCGACCGCCGAGCGCCTCGGGCTGCCGATCCGGGCGCGCTTCGTCGACTTCGCCGTGCTCGCCGACGATCCGGTCCTCGTGCTGTCGGCGCCGAACCCGGTGACCCGCAAGCTGCTGGAGCGATCGGGCATGTCGATCGACGACTTCGACGCCGTCGAGTGCAACGAGGCGTTCGCGGCGATCGCGCTGATGTGGGCGAAGGAGTTCCACCCCGATCCCGCGAAGCTCAATCCTCGCGGCGGCGCGATCGCGATCGGTCATCCGCTCGGCGCGAGCGGCATCCGGCTCGCCACGACGATGCTCCACCACCTCGAGGCGACGGACGGCCGCTATGGGTTCCAGACCATGTGCGAGGGCGGCGGTCAGGCGAACGCGACCGTCATCGAGCGACTGGGCTGACCCTGCTCGCGCTCGAGAGCGGGCCGGCGCGCGTCGTGCTCGACCCGGACGGTGGGGGGCGCATCGAGCGGCTCGACGTCAGCGGGCTGGCGCTCCTCGTGCCACCCGACGTCGACGACCACAACTACGGCTGCTTTCCCATGGCCCCGTGGGCGGGGCGGGTGCGCGACGGTCACTTCACGTTCGACGGTGTCGAGCACCAGCTGCCCCTGAACAAGCCGCCACACGCGATCCACGGGATCGCACGGGATCGGCGCTGGCGCGTGGACGACGAGTCCGCGACGCGCGCGGTGATCTCGGTCGCGCTCGGCGACCCGTGGCCGTTCGGGGGCCGGGTCGTGCACACGCTCGACCTCCACGACGACTCGCTCGATCTCACCATGGAGGTGCACGCCGCCGCGCAGCCGATGCCGGCGTCGTGCGGTTGGCATCCGTGGTGGCACCGTGACCTCGTGCGGGGAGAGGCGGTCGAGCTCGAGCTCCACGCCGGGGGGATGTACCTGCGCGACGACCAGGGCATCCCCACCGGCGAGCTCGCGCCGGTGTCGTCGCCACCGTGGGACGACTGCTTCACCGACCTCGGCAGCCCGGCGGTCGCAGTGCTGCGGTGGCCAGGCGCGGCGACCCTCACCATCCGGACCGATTGCTCGTGCGTCGTCGTCTACACCGAGCCCGAGACCGCGGTGTGCGTGGAGCCGCAGTCCGGGCCACCCGACGAGCTCAACCTCGCGCCGCATCTCGTCACGCCGGACGCGCCACTCGTCGTTCATGCAACGTTCGACTGGGCGATCGACGGCTGACGAGCCGGGCGTCGCTAGCATCCGTGGCCGGTGGCACCGTGACGCCCGCCGGCGCGGCGGGAAGCCCCGCCGAGCTCGAGATCGTCGCGATCAACTGCGGGTCGTCCTCCGTCAAGGGTGCCCGGTACCGGGTCGACGCGACCGGGGAGCGACGCCTTGCGGAGACGACGCTCGAGGACATCTCGTCGGTCGACCGGATCGGCGACGCCGCGGTGCGCGTGTTCGTCGGCCTGGCCGCGGAGTCACCGCCGGACGCCGTCGGCCATCGAATCGTGCACGGAGGCCCGAGGCTGCGGGCAGCGACGCTGGTCGACGACGACGTGCGTGCCGCGCTGCGCGAAGCGACTCCCTTCGCGCCGCTCCACCTGCCGGCTGCCCTCGCCGCGGTGGACGCCGTCCGTGCGCGCGCCGCGCACATCCCTCAGGTGGTGTGCTTCGACACGGCGTTCCACGCCACGCTCCCCGAGACCCAGTGGCGTCTGCCCATCCCGCGCGCGCTGGCTGCGCAGGGGATCCGGCGGTACGGGTTCCACGGTCTGTCGTACGAGTACGTCGTCCGCACGGTCGGAGCAGCCCGGCTCGGGCGCGGGGTGATCGCGCATCTGGGCAACGGCGCGAGCCTCTGCGCGGTCCGTGACGGGCGATCGGTCGCGACCACGATGGGTCTCACGCCCACCGGCGGGATCCCGATGGGGACGCGGACGGGTGATCTCGATCCGGGCGTCCTCGTCCATCTCGTGCGGGAGAGTGGGCTCGATGCCGATCGTCTCGAGGCGCTCGTCGACACGGAGTCCGGACTCCGCGCACTCGGCGGGACCGCCGACATGCGCGAGCTCCTCGAGCGGCGTGATGCCGGCGACGAGGACGCGGCGCTCGCGATCGACGTGTTCTGCGAACGCGTCGCGATGACCATCGGGGCGTTCGCGACGTGCCTCGGAAGCCTCGAAACGATCGTGTTCACGGCAGGCATCGGCGAGCGCTCCGCAGCAGTGCGCGCGGAGGTCTGCGGGCGGCTGGCGCATCTCGGCGTGCGCGTCGACGACGACCGGAACCAGCGCTCGACCGGCGTCATCAGCGATGACGGATCCGTCGTGACCGTCCTGGTGGTGCCGACCGACGAGGACGCGACGATCGCGCGTCACACGTACGAGGTCGTGCGTGGCTAGGTGGCGTCGACGAGGGCGCGCATCGCGGCGAGCTGCTCGCAGTAGTGGTCGCACGAGTGGTGCACGAAGCGGAGGTTGAGCGTCGTCGCACCCGCGTCCCGGAGCGTCGCGACGGCGTCGCGCGCACTGTCCGGGTCGCCGATGGGATCGACCGGCGGTTCGGGCTGCAGCACCACGTCACGAGGCGCCGCCTCCTGCAGCAGCGTGCGGATCTGGTCGGGGGAGAGGCCGAAGGGCGCCCACCCGTCGCCCAGCTCGACCGCCCGCCGGAGCGACCGCGCCGTGCGACCGCCGATCCAGATCGGCGGCGGGGCCTGGATCCCCGCGGGACGCACGAGCAGCCCCGAGTACGAGTAGTGGGTGCCGTGGTGCTCGGGCTCCTCGTGACCGAACGAGGCGCGCAGCGCTCGGATCGCGTCGTCGGCCCGCGCGCCACGGTCCGCGAACTCGGCACCGAGCAACGCGAACTCCTCCACGAGCGAGCCGACGCCCACGCCGAGCACGAGCCGCCCACCCGACACGACGTCGAGCGTGCCGTAGCGCTTCACGATCTCGAGGGGGTGGTGATAGCCGAGCACGAGCACGAACGTCACGAACCGGATCGTCGTCGTGCGCGCCGCGAGGTACCCGAAGACTGCGAGCGGGTCCCAGTAGGTGCCGCCACGCCGCTCGGCGACTTCGATCGGGATCGCGACGTGCTCGCTGCAGGTCACGTGGTCGTAGCCGAGTCGTTCCGCCTCGAGGACGACACGCTCGATCTCGGCGATGCCCGCCTCGCCCTCCCAACGCGCGTGCGCCCGCGGCAGGCGCGTCACGACCGGCGTGACGATCCCGAGTCTCATGACATGCGTCCCTCGACCCTGTATGTCAAGGTGAGGGACGCATCAATCGCGACCTACTTGCGAGGGAGCAGGGCGCGGTCGGCGATGATGTTCTTCTGCACCTCGGTCGCGCCCGCGCCGATCGACGTGTACCGCTGGAAGCTGTAGAGGCGCGTCCACGAGCCGCCGTCGACGGCATCGGGCCCACCTCGGGCGAGGAGCCCGTTCGGGCCCAGCAGGTCGACCGCGAGCTCGGCGAGCGTCTGCGCGAGATGGCTCCACTGAAGCTTCGCCAGCGGCACCTCGGGCCAGTTCTTCTGTCCTTTGATGATCTTCGTGAGCGCGCGGTAGTTCAGCAGCTTCGTGAACTCGATGTCCGTGTAGGCGCGCGCGATGCGCTCGCGGATCTCGGGGTCCGCGAGCGCGTCGGGGTTCACCGCACGCGCCGCGGAGATCATCGCTCGCAGGTCGGCCGCCATCGTGATCGCGAGACCGGCCGTCCCGACGCGCTCACGGCCGAGCGTGCCCATGGCGACCTGCCAGCCCTGGCCCTCGTCGCCGAGCCGGTGCGCGGCAGGGATGCGCACGTCCGTGAACCACACCTCGTTGAACATCTCGTCCCCGACGATGTCTCGGATGGGCCGGCACTCGATCCCGGGCGTCTCCATGTCGACGATGAACGCCGTGATCCCCTCGTGCTTCGCGCCGCGCTCGATTGCCTCGGGGTCGGTGCGGAGCAGGAACAGACCCCACTTCGCGAGGTGCGCGGTGGAGATCCAGATCTTCTGACCGTTGACGATGTACTCGTCGCCGTCCCGCACGGCCGTCGTGCGGAGGTTGGCCAGGTCCGAGCCGGCTTGGGGCTCGCTGAAGCCCTGGCACCAGTGCTCGTCGGCGGAGAGGATGCCCGGGAGCCACTGCTGCTGCTGCTCGGGCGTGCCCCAGGCGATGATCATCGGACCGATCTGCCAGATCCCGTTCGCGTTGTAGATCCCCGGTGCGCGCACGCGCGCCATCTCCTCGGAGTAGATGACGTTCTGGACCGGTGACGCCTCACGGCCGTTCCAGTCCTTGGGCCAGTTGATGGCGGCCCAGCGCCCTTCGTTCAGCCGGCGCTGCCAGTCGCGACGCCGGTCCTGGGTCCGTGCGATCCCCGCGTTCCGGCCTCCGGCCTGGTCGTCGTCGCTGCCCCAGTCAGCGAGGAACTTCGGCAGGTGCTCGTCGAGCCACGCCCGCAGCTCGTCGCGGAAGGCCTCGTCCTCGGGTGTGTGCGCGAAGTCCATCAGCCCTCGCTCGCTCGTCGCGGGCCGGGATACCCGGCCCGCGAC
>DATBSK010000212.1:0-5631 GCA_036559825.1 Acidimicrobiia bacterium
GACGTGCAGAAGGTGCAGCAGCTCTTCGCCCCGAGCATCACCGGATCGGTGACGCCGAGCTCCGGGGACGTCTGGCACAACGGCGCGACGGGTGTGTGCCTCGACGCGGGGTCGGGCGCGACGAACCTCACCGTCGACGTGCACGTCCACGTGGGCTACGGGAGGTCCATCGCGAGCGTCAGCGCGACCTACTCGCCCAACGACATCTCTGACGTGACGTCCTGGGTCGCAGCCGACGGCGCGCTCTTCTACACCGTGGCGTTCAACGGCTACCAGCCGGGCCCGTACACGCTCACGCTCTCCCTCGGCGACAGCAAGGGCGCGCACGCGCAGCTCACGAAGCCCTTCGTCGTCCACGACTGCGTGCACCCCGGCTGACCAGCCGGGAGCACCCCGGCCTACGCCGGTGATCCAGCGGCGACTCGAACGCCGTCTGCGTCGAGCGTGACGACCATGCCCTCGTGCGCGAGGCAGACCTGTTCGTCATCGGTGTGCCAGCGCTCGTGGGTCTCCGCGAGCAGCGCCTCGAGCTCCGCGTCGGTGTGGTACGGGTCGTGGTGGAACAGCACGACCCGCCCGACGCCGGCCTTCTGCGCGAAGCGCAGCACGTGCTCGAAGGCGGAGTGGCCCCAGCCGACGTGGGCGGGATACTCGTGGTCGCCGTACTGCGCGTCGTGGAAGAGCACGTCGACCCCCGCGGCGACCGTGTGACCACTGATCCACGACGGTGGCAGGTCCGCGAGCTCGACTCCGAGCGACGGCTCGTGATCGGGCAGGTAGGCGAGTGATCGCGCACCTTCCTCGATGCGGTAGCCGACCGTCGGGCCCTGGTGTGCGATGTCGCCTGCGCGCACGGTCGCGGACCCGATCGCAGTCGGCTCCTCCGTGGCGTCGTGGAACGTGATCCGCGCCCCGACATCGGCGAGGCGCACCGGGAACAGCGGCGGCGAGAGGTAGATCGCGATCCGATCCGCGAGGCTCTGCACCGGTGAGGCGGGACCCCACACGTGCACGTCGGCGCCGGGGCGGAAGAGCGGGCGGAAGAAGCCGAGGCCCTGGAGATGGTCCATGTGCAGGTGCGTCAGGAGGATGTGCACCTGCTCCGGCGGCTCGCGCTCGACAGCCGCGCCGAGCGCGCGGATGCCGGTGCCGGCATCGAGGACGATGAGGTCGCCGCTCTCGGTGCGCACCTCGATGCACGAGGTGTTCCCCCCGTAGCGGACGGTGTCGGCGCCGGGCGCCGCGACCGACCCTCGACAGCCCCAGACGCGTGCGTACATCAGCCGTTCGTCTCGGCGGCCTGCCAGAAGACGTTGACCACGCCGTGCATGTCGTCGCCCTTGCCGAAGAGGGGATAGGCAGTCGCGTCCACCATGCGTCGCACGCCGTCGTACCCGGTCGCGCCGAGGCGCCGGTGGGCCGGCCTCCGCTGGAAGAAGGCGATGCCGGCCGGCGTGTCGCGGCGACGGAGCGGCGCGCCATCCGCGTCCGACAGCTCGAGGACCTTGCCGAACTCCTCCGACGGGATCTCACCGAGCTCGGCGAACGAGCGTCCGATGAGCTGCTCGGCCGCATCGTTGAAGTAGACGATCGTGCCGTGCGCGTCCATGAGGAACATCGGCGTCGCGAGGTTGGAGGCGAGCTCGCGCGCCAGGATGAGCGGGAGGCTCTTGGGCGCGTCGGCCCCGACCATCACGCCCGGCACGCTAGCGTCCGCAGTCGCGCGCAGACGATGAGGACGGCGGGATGGCTCTCGACGTGGTGATCCTCGGTGCAGGGTTCGCAGGCCTCGAGCTGGCGACCCGGCTCTCACAGGACGTGCCCGACGACGTCGCCGTCACGCTGATCGACGAGAGCGACGCATTCGTCTTCGGGTACTCCAAGCTCGACGTGATGTTCGGTCACCAGCCGATCGACGCCGTGCGCATCCCGTACCGCGAGATCTCGAAGACCGGTGTCGAGTTCCGCCAGGAGCGCATCACCGCGATCGACCCCTCGGCGCGCCGCGTCGTCACGGACGAAGGCTCGTACGACGCCGACGTGCTCGTCGTCGCGCTCGGAGCCGATCTCGATCCTGCAGCGACGCCCGGGCTCGAGGAGGGCGGATACGAGTTCTACTCGGTCGCGGGCGCCGAGCGGGTCCGTGACATGCTCCCGTCGTTCGAGGGCGGCGAGGTCGTGATCTCGATCCTCGGCCCGTTCTTCAAGTGCCCGGCCGCGCCCTACGAGGCCGCGCTGATGCTGCACGACTACATGAAGCAGCGGTCGACGCCGAAGCCCACGTCGATCAAGGTGATGACGCCGATGCCGATGCCGATCCCCATCTCCCCGGTCGCGTCGGAGAAGATCGTCGAGGCGCTTCGTGCACGCGACATCGAGTTCTTCCCCGAGACCGTCGTCACCGGTCTCGACCCGGAACAGCGCACCGCGACCCTTCGCGACGGCGGCAGCGTCCCCTACGACCTGTTCCTCGGCATCCCGGTCCATGTCGCACCGCCGGTCGTGGTCGAGGGCGGCCTCACCGAGGAGGACGGCTGGATCGCGATCGACCCCGCGACCTTCGCGACGCGCTTCCCCGACGTGTACGCCGCCGGCGACATCACGAGCGCGCCCGTCCCTCGCGTGGGGGTGATCGCCGAGAGCGAGGCGAGCACCGTTGCGGATGTGCTCGTCCACCGCATCCGCGGCGGCGAGGAGCCGGCGCCGTTCCCCGGGATCGTGACCTGCTACATCGAGTTCGGGGACGGTCACGTCGCCCGCTTCGACGCCGACTTCATGACCGGGCCGGCGCCCACCTCCACCTTCCTCGAGGCATCGCTCGAGCTCGCCGAGTCGAAGCGTGAGTTCGGGTCGTCGCGGCGCGCGCGTTGGTTCGGGTGATCCCTGGTTGAGCCCCGACACGTCGCACGACGGCATCACCGGTCGGGCGGACGAGATGGGCGCGCTCGCGCGCGCGGTGCGGCGCGTCATCGCCGCCGTCGTCGTGAATCGTGCACCCCGTGCCGAGGTCGCCGCCTTCGCCGGCGAGCTGGATGCGCTGGCGGCCCGGATCGAGGAGCACGTCCCGGTCCCGGAGCCGCACATCACCGAGACCGGTGGGTCGGGCGAGATCACGGACGGCGCCACGATGGCGCAGCGCATGCCCTTCGACGTCGTGATCGGCCCGTACAGCCCTCTCGCGCTGCCGGTCGAGGTCGAGTTCGACGGCGAGCGCGCGATCGGTCACGCGTGGTTCACGACGCCGTACGAAGGGCCACCCGGGTGCGTCCACGGCGCGGTGATCGCGGCGAGCTTCGACATCGTGCTCACCGCGGCGAACATGGCCGCGAAGGCTGCGGGCCTCACCGTGTCGCTGACGATGCGGTACCGGCGGCCGACGTTGCTCCACGAGGAGGCCCGGTTCGAGGCGTGGGTCGAGCGGGTCGAGCAGCGGCGGGTGTACACGCGCGGGCACATCGTGCAGCGCGGCTCGGTGACCGTCGAGGCGGAAGGCGTCTTCGCACCCCTCGATCCGGGACATCGCCTCCGCCCCCCTGGCGGGCGACGCCGACCCTCGTGACAAGAAGACTTGTCTCACTGGCCGCGACCCCGAGCTGTTCGCTCACCGCGCCTGACACGACCCGGTCCCTCGAGCGTTGGATCCTCGGTGGTCGGGGGCCCGCCGCCGCAGGGCGAATCGAGCCCCGTGGTCGGGGTGCTTGACCCGTCTCGGGGGACGCGCGGTAATGGGAGAGCTGGGGCGGGGAGGGAGCCACCGCTGTGCCCTTCGCAGAGGACCGCCCGCTCGCCGAGCCGGACTGCTGGATCAGCCTCCGCACGGCCGAGGCCGACCACTGCACCGTCAGCATCTCGGGCTCGTTGACCGCCGAAGCGGGCCGTCACGTCCGGCGCTGGGTCGTCCTCCTGCGCGATGCCGCCTACGGCGGGGTGGCGCTCCACTGCGAAGACCTGCACGACATGGACCACGCCGGAGCGGCGCTGCTCCAGGAGCTCGTGTGGGGGCTCGAGGCGCAAGGCCGGCCCGTCGAGCTCATCGCCCTCGCGCCACCACTGCAGCGCACCCTTGCCGACCTCGGTGAGGGTGCGCGGGCGTCCGCGGGCTGAGCTCGGCTCATTCGCTGCGAGGGTCGTCGCTCGCGAGCTCGCGAGCGAGCAGGTCCTCGCGCACGATGCGGTGGACGATCTTGCCGGTCGCGGTCTGGGGCAGCTCGGCGCGCACGACGATCACCGTCGGCGTCTTCAGGGTTCCGATGCGGCTCTGGACGAAGCGCCGGAGGTCGTCGAGGTCGACCGCGGGCCCGGACCGTGGGACGACCGCGGCCGCGGGTGTCTCACCCCACTCCGGATCCGGGACGCCGACGACCGCCGCCGCGATCACCTCCGGGTGCGCCAGGATCGCGTCCTCGATCTCGGCTGCAGCGATGTTCTCCCCGCCCCGGATGATCGTGCCGTCCCCTCGACCCTGGACGAAGAGGTAGCCCTCGGCGTCGACCCAACCGAGGTCACCCGTGCGCAGCCACCCTTCGTCGCTGACCCTGGAGTCGGTGTCGAGGTAGGAGCCGCCGATCTGGTCGCCCCGCAGGTGGATCTCGCCGACGACGTCCGCGCCGACTGCCTGTCCCCCGTCGTCGACGATCCGGATCTCGACTCCCGGGACCGGGCGACCGGCTGAGGTGAGCCGTGCCCGCAGCACCGGATCGTCGCCGCTCACACCGGCACGGTGATCCTTGGGGCCCAGCACGCACACGGTGCTGCTCGTCTCGGTCAGCCCGTATGCATTGACGAACGCGACGTCGGGGAGCAGCTCGAGCGCCCGCTCGAGCACGGGAAGGGGCATGCGCGCGCCGCCGTAGGCGAGGTGCCGTAGCGTCGTGGGGCTCGCGTCGGGATGATGCTCGAGGACGTCGACGATCCGGGCGAGCATGGTCGGCACGACGAACGCGTGCGTGACGCGCTCGCTCGAGGCGGTCGCGAGCCACGCTTCGGCATCGAATCGGGCGAGCGGCACGACGCGACGCCCGACGTAGGTCGCGCTGAGGACTGCGGCCACCCCCGCGACGTGGAAGGGCGGGACGGCGACGAGGACGGCTTCGTCGTCCTCGGCGGACGCGAAGTCGAGGGTGTTGAACACGTAGGCCAGCAGCTGGTCGTGCTGCAGCACCGCCGCCTTCGGCGCGGCCGACGTGCCGCTCGTGAACAGGAGCACCGCCGGTTGATCGGGTTCCTCGGGGTAGGCGCGACCCGCATCGCCGGAGGGTGCCGGCGTCCACGATTCATCGAGCAGGAGCGCGGGCTTGATCCGGGCGAGGAGCTGCGCGCGCGCGTCCTCGGGGAGCCGGAAGTTGAGAGGCACGTAGCTCTTCCCCGCCCACACGGAGCCGAACAGGGCGACCGGCGTCCGCTCGCTCGTGGGCGTGAGCGTGGCGACGGCGCGCACCCCTTCGGGGATGGTGCCGGCGAAGGCCCGCGCCTGGTCGCGCACGTCGGCGAACGTCAGCCCGCCGCTCAGCGATCCGATCGCGACGCGGTCGCCGAAGCCCTCGGTCGCCATCTCGAGGATCGTCGCAAGGTTCATCGTGCTCGGCGACAAACCTAACGTCGCCCCCGGGGTTCGTGTGACGTCAAGCCGAT
>DATBSK010000213.1:0-7590 GCA_036559825.1 Acidimicrobiia bacterium
TGGGTGGCTCCGCAGCGGTGACCTCGCGTACGTCGACGAAGACGGCTTCCTCTACATCTGCGGACGCAAGAAGGACATGATCATCCGCGGCGGCAACAACATCTACGCGACCGATGTCGAGGCGGTCCTCCTCGAGCACCCGGACGTGCGCGAGGCGGCCGTCGCCGGCGTGCCCCACGCGGTGCTCGGTGAGGATGTCGCGGCATGGGTCGTCGTGCGCGACGGAGCGGCGTTGACACCGGATCACCTGCACGCGTTCTGTGAGGAGCGTCTCGCCGACTACAAGCGGCCTCGTCAGCTGCGCTTCGTCGCCGAGCTCCCGCGCAACGCGACCGGCAAGGTGATGAAGCATCATCTGCAACCGATCGCTCCCTGACGGACCAGGAGGAGACGACACGTGGCACTGACCGAGCTGAAGGGCCAGACGACCGGAACGCAGAAGGTCGTGATCGAGCGTGGGCCCGTGCGCGTGTTCGCCCAGGCCCTCATGGACGGCGACGACGCGTACACGAGAGACGCGGCACCCGTCCCGCCAACGTTCCCGTTCGTCATGTCGTACTGGGGCTCGCTCGGCACCGGCGGCGCCGCCGGCCTGCCGATCGAGAAGCTCCGCGGCCCGGGCCGGGCGATCCTGCACGGCGAGCAGGCCTTCGAGTACCACCGTTGGCCCCGCGTCGGTGACGTGCTGGAGGGGACCACCGTGGTCACCGACGTGTACGAGAAGGAGCGCTCGAACGGCGGCAAGCTCGAGTTCTACGTGACGGAGACCGAGTGGAAGGACGCTGCCAGCGGGGAGCCCGTCGTCACGAGCACCTTCACGCTCGCGATCAACTGCCGCCCACCGAAGGACTGAGCTCCGGTGGGTGTCGCCTTCAACCACCTGGGGCAGTGCGTCACCGACCTCGAGCGGTCGCGACGCTTCTACGTCGACGTCCTGGGCTTCGAGCCCTGGCGCGAGATCAACCCACCGGACACGCCCTCGAACGAGCTGTTGCGCCTCCCGCCGCCGCTCGGCCTCACCGCGTGCTACCTCCGGCGCGACGGCCTCGTGCTCGAGCTGCTGCACTACGCAGGCGAGGGAGCCCGCCCGGACCCAACCGTCCAGCGCGCGAACCGCGACCGCGTGATGAACGAGCCCGGCCTCACCCACATCTCGGTGAGCGTCGACGACATCCCCGAGACCTGCGCCCGCATCCGTCAGGCCGGCGGCGACGTGCTCGACGACACCGACATCGGCATGGGCATCTTCGTGCGCGATCCCGACGGCCAGCTCATCGAGCTGCTCCCGATGGCCTACCGCGACAGCCTCGACGACACCGGGGGCTGAGCGCCGGACGTGGACACGATCCACACGTTGACCCTCGGCGACCTGCTGCGCGAGCACCGGCGCAGCCGGCCGAACGCAACTGCGCTCGTCGACGGGCCGGTTCGCCTCACGTACCCCGAGCTCGACGATCGGGTCAACCGGCTCGCGCACGCGCTCGCCACCGCCGACATCGGTGCCGGTGACCGAGTGCTGTGGCTCGGCCAGAACTCGTTCCGCGTCGTCGAGCTCCTGCTCGCCGCCGCGAAGCTCGGCGCGATGCTCTGCCCGGCCAACTGGCGACAGACCCCCGAGGAGCTCGCCTTCGTCGTCGACGACTTCGATCCGCGGGTCGTCGTCTGGCAGGAAGAGGAGGTCGGTGACGCGACACGGGCCGCACGCGCCCTCGCGTCGTCGTCGGCCCGCTGGCTGTGCCACGACACCACCGACGACGACCCCGACGGCTACGAGGCGTTCCTCGCCGGCGGGCGCGCCGCCGATCACGATGATGCCGTCGACCCGGCGTGCTCGGTGCTCGTGGTCTACACCGCCGCGTTCAGCGGCCGCCCGAACGGAGCGATGCTCTCGCACACCGCGTGCATCGACCAGGGGCTCGTGTACGGGCACTTCACCGCCACGAGCGCCGACGACGTGTACCTGAACAGCGGCCCGCTCTTCCATCTCGGAACGCTCATGCACACCCTCGCGACGCTCGTGTTCGGTGGCACGAACGTCTTCCTCCGCCGGGCCGACGGCGCGGAGCTGTGCCGGATCATCGAGGCCGAACGCTGCACCGGAGCGTTCCTCGTCGGCCCGATCTTCGAGCAGGTCCTCGAGACCAACGCGCGGGGCACCTACGACCTGTCGAGTCTGCGCACCGCGTCGGTCGGCGCCGAGTGGGACGCGATGACGAGCCGCGACCCGAGCGTGTGGGCCGCGGCGCCCGGCGGCTACGGCCAGACCGAGGCGGTGGGCTTCATGACCTTCGCGTGCCTGGGTCGCGGCGGCATCGGCGCGCACGGCCGCACGACTCCGCTGCTCCAGGTGCGCATCGTCGACGAGGACGGTGCGGACGTGCCCGACGGGGAGATCGGCGAGCTCGTCGGCCGCGGTCCGACGGTGATGAACGGGTACTGGAACCGGCCGGAGGAGAACGAGCGGCGAGCACGCGCCGGCTGGCACCACACGAACGACCTCGGCCGCCGTGAGGCCGATGGCACCGTCACGTTCGTCGGTCCCAAGGGCCGCATGATCAAGTCGGCAGCCGAGAACGTCTACCCCGTCGAGATCGAGCGGTGCCTGACCGCGCACGACGCGGTCGCCGAGGCCGCGGTGATCGGCGTCCCCGACGATCGCTGGGTGCAGAGCGTCAAGGCGATCGTCGTCGTGCGCGACGGCGCGCGCGTGACCCGGGAGGAGCTCGTTGAGCACTGTCGGGCACGCATCGCGTCGTACAAGAAGCCACGGTCGATCGAGTTCGTCGACGAGCTCCCCCGACAGGGCTTCCTCGTCGACTACGACGAGCTCGACGCACGCTTCGGCGGCGGCAACTACCCGGGCGGACGGACGCGGAGCGCATGAGCCGATTCCCGCACGGTGCGTACCGCCGGCGTCTCCGGATGGTCGTCACCGAGCCCACGGTCGTCGACGCGGGCCTCGAGGACGACTTCCACCACTTCACGGTGCGCCTCACGCACGACGGTGCGGTCGTCACCGCGGTCGACGCGGGAGCGCACCGGTGGCCGTGGACGACGTGCCCAGACGCCGCGCGCCCACTCCACGCGCTCGAGGGCATGGAGCTGTCGCCGCGCTGTCTCGCCGTGGGCGCCGTCGCGGACGCCAAGCAGAACTGCACGCACATGTTCGACCTGGCGGGGCTCGCGGTGGCTCACGCCGCGCGCGGTGGCGAGGTCGGGACGACGCGTCAGTACGACATCGAGATCCCCGCCGCCGCGCAAGGTGGCACGCGCACCGACGTGCGTTGCTGGCGCGACGGCGAGCTCGTGCACGAGTGGACGCTCGAGGGCAGGAGCTGCGTCAGTCCGGAGCCGTTCGCGAGCGCGCCCTGGCGCGGCGGCTTCCTGCGCTGGGCCGACGAGACGCTCGACCCCGACGCGGCCGAGTCCGCGGTCGTGCTCCGCCGGGGGTGCGACATCGGCATGGGGCGCGGCATGGACCTCGACGCCGTCGACCGAGCCGAGGAGATGGAGCCCCTGATGCTGGGCGTCTGCTACACGATGCAACCGGCCCAGATCCGCGTCGCGCTGCGCAACAAGGGCACCGTCCGCGACTTCGACGCCGCGACCGACCGGCTCCTCGCCGACGGCCCCTGACCTGGGAAACGCGCGCCCGACGGACCGTCACACCCGCGGTTCATGATCGGGGTGTGATCGACATCGACGAGATCGCTGCTGAGGACCGCTCCGGATGGTCCGGCGCCGCCCGGTCGGCGCGCCTGGTGGAGCTGCTCGAGCTCCAGCAGGAGGTCGAGGCCGAGGTGCTGCGATGCGCGGGTGAGTGGGACGCGGCGCTGGCCTGGGCCGAGGAGGGATCGCTGACGGCGACGGCCTGGCTGTCGGCGCACGCCGCGATGGCGTCCCAGGACGCGCGCGAGCTGGTGCGGGCCGCCCGGCTGGTGCAGGCCAACCCGCGAACAGCCAAGGCGTTGGCAGCGGGCGACGTGTCGCCGCGGCACGTTCGCATCGCGGCCCGCGCCGCGCGTCACGTCGAGGACCTCTACGCCGAGCACGAAGACGCCATCCTGGATGCCGCCCGCATCACCGACCCCGACGACTTCCGCCAGGTGATGGGCTATTGGCGCTCCCAGGCCGAGAACCTGGTCGGGTGCGAGCCCGCGGCCGCGCGGCACGCGCGGCGTCATCTGCACATCTCCCAGGTGCTGGAGATGGCGCGCATCGACGGCTGGGTCGATGCCGAGACCGGCGCCCGCTTCGCCCAGGCCCTGGACGCGCTCGAGCCGCCCGACCCCCAGGACGGTCCCGAGACGCCGCGCACGCTCGGGCAGCGCCGCGCCGACGCGCTCGCCAAGCTCGCCGCCGGCCAGCGTTGGGGCTGCACCGAGGTCGCGGTCGTCGTCGACGTCGACACCATCCAGGGCCGCATTCCCGCGGATCTCACCCAGGCGCGCGGTGAGCTCCTCGGCGGCGAGCCCCTGGATCAGGCCACGCTGCTGCGGATGGCTTGCGACGCCGCGGTCACCCGCGTCCTCACCAAGGGACCGAGCACGATCCTCGACCTCGGACGCGCCACCCCGGTCGTCAGCCCGGCGCTGCGCAAGGCGCTGGCGATCCGCGACAAGGGATGCGTCGAGCCCGGCTGCACCGCCCCACCCGAATGGTGCGACGCGCACCACAAGCGGCACTGGACCCAGGGTGGGCCGACCGATCTGTGGAACCTCGAGCTCCGGTGCCGCCGCCACCACATCAAGGCACACCAGAACAACCGCGGCCCGCCCCGAAGGGAGGTGTGAGCTCAGCACTCATCAAGCAGGCTCGCCACGCGTCGCAGACATTGCACGACGTTGTCCTCTACCACCTCGTCGATCGCGTCCGCGACGGGCAGCCATCGAAGTGGCGCGCCGTGCGACTCGGGTGCGGCCGTGGACGGATCCGACGTCGCCAGCAGGAACCGCAGGTCCGCGTGCTCGTGCGCGGGCTCACCCTTCCCGGCGGGCACAGGCACGACGGCGACCTGGAGCAGGGTTGGTCGCTCCGCATCGGGCCACGGCGTGAGGTCGGTGAGTCCTGTCTCCTCGGCAGCCTCCCGCGCCGCGACTGCGAACGGCGTCGCGTCGCCGACCTCTGCATGACCACCGACCTGGAGCCAGCGCTGCTGTCGCTCGTGCCAACGCAAGAGCACCTGACCGCTGCCCGGGTGCGCGACGATCGCCGAGCCGGTGCAGTGCAGCGGGCACGACCGGTCCCACGGATCAGGCGTGCCGAGCAGGTCCTCGACGCGCCCGACGTCGCGGCGTTCGCGCGCCGAGCCCGGCGTGAACGAGTGGAGAAGGACTCGGAGCGTTTCCGCGGCCGGACCCACGTGCTCAGCCGGGTTCGAGGCCGACGGTGTCGGCGAAGCGGCGCATGCCGTCGACCGCCTCGCGGGAGCGGCGCCAGGGCGCGATGACGAGCCGTGTGACACCGAGGTCGGTCCAACGCGCGACGTCGTCCTTCGATTCGACCGGGCCGCCGAGGCAGTACTGGAACTCTTCGGGATGGCGTCCCTGCTCCTCGAGGAGCCGGCGCAGGGTCGCGATCAGCGCGGCGCCGCTCTCGAAGTCGTGGTTCATGCCGATCCAGCCGTCACCGAGACGCGCCGCGCGTCGCAGGGCCGCTCCGCTCTCACCGCCGACGAGCACCGGCGGGTACGGCTGCTGCACGCACTTCGGCTCGAAGACCGCGCCCTCGAACGAGAAGAACTCCCCGTGGAACCCGACATCGTCCTCGGTCCAGAGCCGCTTGCAGATCTCGAGCGCCTCGTCGACACGGCGACCGCGGGTCGCGAAGTCGAGCTCGGCGACCACCCACTCCTCCTCGAGCCAACTCGCGCCGATCCCGAACTCGACCCGGCCGCCCGACACGATGTCGAGCGTCTGCACCGCGCGCGCGGCGACGAACGGATGGCGGAGGCCGAGGTTGTAGACGTGCGTGCCCAGGCGGATCCGTTCCGTGCGTCCTGCGAGAAATGCGAGGTACGCGAAGGCGTCGAAGATCGGCGTTTCCGGCGGGACGGGCGGGTGGATCTGACCGGGGTACGGCGAGCGGCTCATCGCGGTCGTGAAGATGAGGTGCTCGGGGAGCCAGACCGACTCGTAGCCGAGTCGCTCCGCTTCCTCCGTCACCTCGACGAAGAACGCCGGGTTCAGGCGGCCGAGCGCGATCCCCAGCTTCACGCGGGCTCGTCCGCGTCGTAGGTCCGATAGGTGCCGCCGGCCTGGCGCTGCCAGCCGCCGGCCGCCCAGTTGCCACCGTCGACATGGACGGTCGTCCCCGTCACAAACCGAGACAGGTCTCCGGCGAGGAACAGTGCCGCGCCCGCCACGTCATCGACGTGACCGGCGATCGGCAACGGGGTGTGCACGGCGTGCTCCATTCCGATGCCAGGCGTCGGGATGACATCAGGAGCGATGCAGTTGACGCGGATCAGCCGGGGACCCAGCTCGAGGGCGAGGGTCTTCGTGAGGCTCATAACCGCTGCCTTCATCGCCGAGTACACCGCGAAGCCGGGTGCGGCGCGGTGTGCCTCGATCGAGGTGATGTTCACGATCGACCCCCCGCGCGCCGGCATGCGCGCCACCACGCTGCGCACGAAGTGAGTCACGCTCACGAAATTCTCACGCACGAGCGAGTCCTGGCCCTTGGCGTTCACGTCGAGGAAGCTCGCGTAGAAGCCGCCACCCGCGTTGTTGACGACGATGTCGATGTCACCGAGCTCGCGCGCCGCCGTCGCGACGAACTCCTCCACCGCGTCGCCGTCCCGCACGTCGAGCTCGGCCGCGACCGCTCGTCGGCCGGCCCGCTCGATCGCATC
The DNA here is from genome assembly GCA_036559825.1 of Acidimicrobiia bacterium. GTDB lineage: Bacteria > Actinomycetota > Acidimicrobiia > IMCC26256 > PALSA-555 > DATBSK01. The sequence continues at coordinate 6,854 of DATBSK010000213.1, forward strand.
AGCGGTCGCATCGAGGTTCGGGACGTCGCGATCGCAGACCGCGACGTGCGCGCCGAAGCGGGCGAACGCGTCCGCGACCGCGGCGCCGATGCCGACCGCCGCGCCCGTCACGATTGCGACGCGATCCGTGAGGAGGACATCGCCTGGGCCGAGCGTCACGGCGGCGGAGGCTAGCGCCCTCGCCTGACATGCACGTCAGGTGTGCGCGAAGGTGTCGCCATGACCTACGACCTGAACGGGAAGCGTGCCCTCGTCACCGGCGCGTCCGCGGGCATCGGCGCCGCGCTCGCGGAGGGGTTCGCCGCGCGCGGGGCGACCGTCGGCATCTGCGCGCGCCGGGCCGACCGCCTCGCCGAGGTGCTCCAGCGCGTGCAGGCCCACGCACCCGAGTCGCGCTCGTGGACCATCGATCTCGCCGATCTCGACGGCATCGCCGGGTTCGCCAAGACCGTGGAGCAGGAGCTCGGCGGCGTCGACGTGCTCGTGAACAACGCGGGGATCCCGAAGCGGCGGCACGTGACACGCCTCTCGACCGACGAGTGCGAAGCCGTCATGCGCATCAACTACTTCTCCCCCGTGCGCCTCACGCTCGCCCTCCTTCCCGGGATCATCGAGCGCGGCGGCCACATCGTGAACATCTCCTCGGTCGCGGCGCGCCTGGGGCCGCCCATCGAGGCCGCGTACGCCGCCAGCAAGGCGGCCATGACCGCGTTCTCGGAGTGCATGGCGGTCGACCT
>DATBSK010000214.1:0-6709 GCA_036559825.1 Acidimicrobiia bacterium
GGCCTCGGCATGCCACTCGCCCCCCGGTAGTCAGAGAACAGGAGCAGAGCGATGAACCTCTCGCCTTCGACCGGAGTGCGCGAGCATCCGCCGAGCGACCGGGGAGCGAGGCAGTAGCGATGGACTTCTCGTTCAGCGAGGAGCAACAGGATCTCCAGGGCCTCGCCACCCAGATCCTCCTGGGCGAGCTCTCGCACGAGCGCCTGAAGGAGATCGAGGGCGGTGACGAGAACTTCGACCGCGAGCTCTGGTCGAAGCTCGCCGAGGCCGGCGTCCTCGGCATCGCGCTCCCGGAGGCGCAGGGAGGGGGCGGGTACGGCTTCCTCGAGGTCGCGCTCGTGCTCGAGCAGATCGGGCGCACGGTCGCGCCGATCCCGTACTACGCGATCGCGATCGCCGCACTCCCGATCGCGCGCTTCGGCACGGACGGGCAGAAGAGCGCGCTGCTGCCCGGCGTCGCCGACGGCACGACGATCGTGTCGGCCGCGCTCACGGAGGCCGGGACCGACTCGCTGCACCCGGTCACGACCGCCGCGCCCGACGGCGACGGCTGGGTGCTCGACGGCGTCAAGGATTGCGTGCCTTCGGGGCCGCTCGCGGACCGCGTCCTGGTCCCCGCCCGCACCGCGGAGGGCGGGATCGTCGTCGCGATCGTCGACCCGACCGCGCCCGGCGTGACGCGGGAGCGGCAGGACACGACGAACCACCACCCGGAGGCGCGCCTCTCGCTCGAAGGCGTGCGCGTCGGCCCCGGTGACGTGCTCGGCAGCGCGGACGACGGCGCCGAGATCCTCCAGTGGACGGTCGAGCGCGCGACCGCGGCGCTGTGCGCGATCGCCATCGGGATCTGCGAGGAGGCGGTGCGCATGACCGCCGAGTACACCAAGACGCGCGAGCAGTTCGACCGTCCGATCGCGACCTTCCAGGCCGTGGGCCAGCGCGCCGCCGACGCGTACATCGACACGGAGGGCGTCCGGCTCACTGCGTGGCAGGCGATCTGGAGGCTGTCCGAGGATCTCCCGGCGTCCACCGAGGTCGCGGTGGCGAAGTTCTGGGCCGCCGACGGCGGTCAGCGCGTCGTCCACGCGGCCCAGCACCTGCACGGGGGCATGGGCGTCGACCGCGACTACCCGCTGCACCGCTACTTCCTGTGGGCGAAGTGGCTCGAGCTCTCGCTCGGAGGCGCGACCCGTCAGTTGCTGACGATCGGCCGCCACCTGGCCGCCGAGCCGGCGCCGGTCTGAGCGCCGCGGAGCCGCGATCGCTCGTCGTCGAGCACGACGGCCTGCGGATCGCGGTGCTCGACTGGGGCGGGGATGGCGAACCACTCGTGCTGCTGCACCCGACGGGCTTCTGCGCGGGGTTCTTCCACCCGCTCGCGGCGCGCCTGACCGATCGCTTCCACCCCATCGGCATCGACATGCCGGCACACGGCGCGTCCGACGTGCCGCGGTCGCGGGCGGGCTTCGGTTTCGACGTGTACGCGGCCCACGTCGTCGGCGTCCTCGGCGAGCTCGCCATCTCCCGGTGTCTCCTTCTGGGGGAGTCGCTCGGAGGTGGTGTCGGATCGCTGGTCGACGCGCTTCGCCCCGGACTGATCCGCCACCTGGTGCTCTGCGAGGGGATTGCCTTCGATCCGGACCACATCCCTGCGGTGCGCCGCGAGGAGGGTCGCGTGGTCGACAACTACATGGCGACGATCGCCCGAAAGCGGCGACCGGTCTGGCCCGACCGCGAGACCGTGCGCGACTCCTACGGAGGCCGACCGCCGCTCGACGTCCTCGCGCCCGAAGCGCTCGATGCCTACCTGCGCTGGGGATTCGTCGACCGGTCCGACGGACAGGTCGAGCTCGCGTGCTCACCCGAGGACGAAGCGACCCAGTTCGACGTCGCCGTGGACGAGAGCAGCGCGCGCGCGGCCGGGCGGCATCTCGCGCATCTCTCGTGTCCCGCGACGATCGTGCACGGTGACTCCTCGAACCTGCCAGCCGAGTGGTTCGAAGCCCAGGCGAAGGCTGCGGGAGCGCCTCTCGTCACGGTCGCAGGGTCGCACTTCTTCCTCCAGGAAGACACCGACCGCGCCGAGAAGCTCGTCCGGGAGCAGCTCGCATGACCCGCGATCCCGCCGTCGATCGCCTGCTCGCGTACGAGGAGATCCGTCAGCTCGTCGCGCGGTACGCGGTCGCCATGGATGCGCGCGACGTCGACGCGCTCGTGGACCTGTTCGTCGACGACGTCCGCGTCGGTCGCGACGAGCGCGGCCGCGCTGCGCTCAAGGCGTTCTTCGACCGGACGTTGCGCGAGGTCGGCATCACGATCCTCGACGTCGGGACACACGTCATCGACTTCGAGGGCGACGAGCGCGCGACGGGCGTCGTCTACTGCCGGGGGGAGATCCAGCTCGCTGACCGGTGGGTCGTCCAGGCGATCCAGTACCGCGACGAGTACGAGCGGCGTGACGGTCACTGGTTCTTCGTGCGGCGCACGCACCTGCTCTGGTACGGGCGCGAGGTCGGGACGTCGCCGCTCGGGCTCCCACCCGCGAACTGGCCCGAGCACTCGATCGGGACCGGAACGCTCCCTCAGGCCTGGCCGACCTGGAGCACCTTCTGGGGCGAGGACGCGCCTGCGGACTGAGGGCCCGACGGGAGCGGCGGCGGGCTCCCGGACCCGAGCCAGCTCGTGAAGAAGCTGCCGAGATCACGTCCCGCGATCTCGCTCGCGACACCGACGAAGTCCTCGGTCGACGCGGTCGTGCCGCCGAAACGACCGAGGTACGTGCGTAGGATCTTGGTGAACGTGTCATCACCGACGGTGACGCGCAGCGCGTGCACGGCGAGCGCCCCGCGCTGGTACACGCCGCTCGAGAACATCGAGGATCGCCCGGTGTGCGTGGCCGACCGGTTCGGCGCCGCGGTCACGCCCGAGTACGCAGCGTCGACGTTGCGCTGGATCGGGACACCGAGAGTGGCATCGGCCCACAGCCACTCGGCATAGGTCGCGAACCCCTCGTTGAGCCAGGTCTCCCCCCAGCTCGCCGGGCTCACCCAGTCGCCGAACCACTGGTGGGCGAGCTCGTGCACCAGCACGGTGCTTGCCTCCCGCGGCTGACCGAACACATCGGGCGCGAACACCGAGAAGGTCTGCCCCTCGAACGCGAGCCCCGTGACGCCGCTGTCGGGCGCGATGACGCCGTAGGTCGTGAACGGGAACGGGCCGAACCACTTCGAGAGGAACGCCATCATCTCGGGTGTCGCCGCGGCGGCCGAGGCCGCGTCCGCCCGCACCGATGGCGCGTACGCGTGACGGATCGCGACGCCGTCGACCGGCGCCTCGTCTTCGAGCGCGAGGTGGCCGATCACGACCTGCGTCAGGTACGTCGCCATCGGTGCCGGCGCGTCCCACGTCCAGGTGGTGCGCCCGCCGTCGTCCTCGCGGCCGGTCAAGGTGCCGTTGGCGAGCGCGGTGAGGCCCTCCGGGACGTCGATGTGGAACGTGTAGGACGCCTTGTCGCTCGGATGGTCGTTCGCCGGGAACCAGGTGCGGGCCCCGTCGGGCTCGTTCAGGGTGAGCGCCCCGTCGTCGGACCGCAGCCATCCGTTCGGAGCGCCGATGCCCGGGATCGTGCGCGGCTGCGGCGTGCCGGAGTAGCGGACGCGCACCCGGAACCCCTGACGCGCCGGAATCTGCTCCGCAGGGCGCACGAGGAGCTCCCCGCCGGTGCGGCGGGTGCGGGCCGGCTGGCCGTCGACGCGCACGGCGTCGACGCGCATCCCGACGAGGTCCAGGTTGAAGCGTCGCAAGGGCGTCGTGGCCGTCGCAGTGATGGTCGCGTCCCCGTGCAGCGCACCGTCCGAAGGGTCGAACGACAGGCCGAGGTCGTAGTGCGTGACGTCGTAGCCGCGGTTGCCGAGGAGGGGGAAGTACGGGTCGGGCGGGTCGGCGCTCCCGGGTCGGCTGCGGTGCCCTTGGGCGGCGCCGGCGAGCGATGTGGTGCCGACGGCCGCGACGACGACCGCGAGCGCGACGAGGCGGCGGATCACGCCTCCTCCACGTCGGCGAGGCCGCTGCGGTTCCCACCGATCCGCACCGTCCGCCTGGCGGAGATCGGGGTCACGCCACGGCGCCGCTCGCCCGGAGCTCGGAGATGCCGGCTGCGTCGCGGCCGAGCTCGGCGAGGATCTCATCGGTGTGCTGGCCGAGCTCCGGAGGGAGCGCACGGGGCGCCGACGGCGTCCCGCGGTAGTCGACGGGCGTGTTCACCATCGTCACCGACCCGGCGGCGTCGGGCACCTCGACGAAGCCGCCGCCCGCCCACGCCTGCACGTCGGCGAGCACCTCGTCCGTCGTGTGCACCGGCGCCCACCACATGTCCTCACGGTCGAGCGCCACGCCCCACTCGTCGCGCGTCCTGGTCGCGAAGACCTCGTCGAGCAACCGGATGAGCTCGCCGATGTGCTCGCGGCGCGCCGCGGCGGTGGCGAAGCGCTCGTCGTCGATCCACTCGGGGCGGTCGACGGCACGACAGAGATCGGGCCAGTGCCGCTCGCCCTCGAGGCCGATGAGCCAGAACCACCGCCCGTCCGCGTCCCGGTAGCAGTTGATCGCGGGGTTCGTCATCGCCTCGCGCTTGGCGACGGCGAGCGGCACGCCGAACCGCAGCGCGGTGTTGAGGTCGAAGCTGATCGTGTACATGCCGTGACGCAGGAGCGAGGTGTGGACGAGCTGCCCCTCACCCGTGCGCTCTCGTGCGAACAGCGCCGCGCTGATGCCGGCGGCCAGGGCCATGCCGACGCCGTGGTCGCCCATGCCGCCGCGCTGGAACGGCGGTTGCCCTCCGGGTGCCGTGAGCAAGCCGGCGATCCCGCTGCGCGCCCAGAACGCGCCGATGTCGTACGCGGCCCGGTTGCGCTCGTCGCCCTCGAGGCCGAAGCCGGTGATGACCCCGTAGACGACGCGAGGATGGCGCGCGCACACGGTCTCGGGATCGAGCCCGAGCCGCTCGAGCGCGTCGAGGCGGATGTTCGTGACGAACGCGTCAGCGCCCGCGAGCAGCTCGTGCGCGAGATCGATGCCTCGGTCGTTGCCGAGGTCGACCACGATGCTTCGCTTCGAGCGGTTGTCCATCTCGAAGGGCGGGTTGAAGGGCATGTCGCCGCCGATCATCTTGGCGAAGCCCCGCGCGGGGTCACCCGACGGCGGCTCGATCTTCACGACGTCGGCACCCCAGTCGGCGAGCACGCCACCCGCCGCGGGCCCGGCGACCCAGACGCCGAGCTCGACCACGCGCACGCCATCGAGCGGTCCCACCAGGCTTCTCTACCATGCGGCATCGATCTGCTGCTCGTGTGCACCGGCAACATCTGCCGCTCGCCGATGGGCGAGGCACTGCTCCGCGCACATCTGCGGGCGCGTGGAGTGGACGCGCATGTGCACTCCGCGGGGACGCTGGCCTGGGGAGGGCCCGCGACGGCGAACGCGGTGCGTACGATGCACGAGCACGGACTGTCGATCGACGGCCATGTCAGCCGTGCGCTCACCGACGATCTGGTCGCCGGCGCCGACATCGTGCTCGGCATGACACGCGACCACGTCTGGCGCGCCACGCGAGCCGACGACGATGCCGACTCGCGTACGTTCCTCGTGGGTGAGCTCGCGCGCCTCGGTGCGACCGTCGGCGCGCGCGACGACGGCGAGGACGTGCGGATGTGGGCCGCGCGCGTCGCTCGGGTGCGCCCCGGCGGCCCCGTCGGGCGGGTGGGCGACGAGATCGACGACCCGGTGGGAGAGCCCCTCTCGGTCTACCGGGCGACCGCGGTGCGCCTCGACCGGGATCTGGCCGCGATCGCCGCGCTCCTCGCCCCCTGACGCCACGTCAGAGACTGGAACGCGTTCTCGTTCTCGTGACACCATGCGACCGTGGAGCTCCAGGGCCGGGTCGCGGTCGTGACCGGAGCCGGCTCGGGCATCGGCCGCGCGACCGCGCTTGCGTTCGCACGGGAGGGCACCGCCGTCCTCATCGCAGACGTCGACGACGCCGGCGGTGAGGGCACGGTCGGGCTCGTCCACGACCTCGGCGGCAGCGCCGAGTTCGTCCGCACCGACGTCACCGAGCCGCGCTCACTCGAAGCGATGTTCGAGACGGCGGAGGCCGAGTTCGGCGGCGTCGACATCGTGCACAACAACGCCGGGCTCGTGTGTGGCGAGCCGCTCTGGCCCGACATCACGCCGGAGACGCTGCTGCGCGTGATGTCGGTCAACCTCGGCGGTGTCGTCATCGGCACCCGGCTCGCCATCCCCGTCCTCCGGCGGCGAGGTGGCGGCGCGATCGTCAACACCGCGTCGATGGCCGCCCTGTTCCCGATGACGGTCGACCCCATCTACTCGGCGACGAAGGCCGGCGTCATGATGTTCACGCGCGCCTGCGCGCCGCTCGCCGAGGAGGGGATCCGCGTGAACTGCGTCCTTCCCGGCCTCGTCGACACGCCGCTGCTCCCGAAGTCGGGCGACGGGGAGCGCTGGGCCGACTGGGCATACGCGGCGCGCGACCACATGGGACTCATGGACGCCGACGTCGTCGCCGAGGCGGTGCTCGACCTCGTGCGCGACGACGACGCAGTCGCCCAAGAGCGCGTCGTCGGAGCACTGCCCGAGGTGCCGGTGGAGTGAGTGTCGGTGCCGAGGCCCTCACCCCGAACCAGGCCGCGCG
>DATBSK010000215.1:0-6868 GCA_036559825.1 Acidimicrobiia bacterium
CGTCACTCAAGCCCAGGTCATCGAGATCGCGCCTGCGGCGGCTGCCTCGCCCGAGCACGAGGTCGAGCTGCTGGCGTTGGCCGCGGACACCCGCAGCCAGGCGCAGCTGCGCGACCGGTGCCGGCGAGTCAAGGCTGCTGCGACCGACGCGCTCGCCCAGCACAACGCGGTCCACGCAGCACGCGCCGTGCGGACCTGGACCGACCCCGGCGGCACCTGGCACCTGCACGCCAACGGCACCCCCTCGGAGGGCGCGCGGATCCTGGCCCGGCTCAACGCCGAGACCGAGGCCGTGTTCGCCGAGGCCCGCACGGCGGGAGTTCGTGACGCGGTCGAGGCCTACCGCTTCGACGCGCTGGTGCGCATCGCCGAGTCGACCGGCGACGAGCGCACCCGGGCGAAGGCCCACCTCTTCGTCAACGTCGACGCCGAGAAGCTCACCGGCGGTGATCAGGCGAAGGGCGTGTGCGAGATCAAGGGCGTCGGGCCGGTCCCGGTCGCCACCGCCCGCGAGCTGCTGGGCGACGCGCTCCTCACGATCCTCGTCAAGAAGGGCGTCGACGTCACCACCATCGCCCACGACGGCACCAAGACCATGCCGATCGCGGTGCGACGGGCCGTGCTGGCCCGCGACCCCGAATGCGTCGTCGACATCTGCTCCGCCCCCACGAGCGAGGTCCACCACGTCGACTGGCGATCAGACGGGGGCAAGCACTCGGTCCACAACTGCCGCGGCCTCTGCGGCTGGTGCCACGACCTCGTCCACTACCACGGCTACACCCTCGAACCCAACGGCGACGGCACCTACCACCTCCGTGCACCGCCCGGAGTGACGGACGCCTGCACAGATGCTGAAATCGCCACGTGATCCGAACCCACGGCCTCACGCACGTCCATCTCGTCGTCGACGACCTGGACCGATCCCTGCGCTTCTATCGGGAGGTCTTCGGGCTCGAGGAGCAGTTTCGCGACGGCCCGACGATGGTGTTCCTGCGAACGCCGGGCGCGGCGGACTCGATCACCCTGAACGGCCAGCCGGGCGACCCGCGCATCGGTCGGGGCGGCGTCGATCACATCGGGTTCGGGCTCGTCGACAAGTCCGAGCTCGACGATGCGGTGCGTCAGGTCGAGGCCGCGGGAGGCCGTCTGATCGAACGGGGTGAGCACGCACCGGGCGTGCCGTACGCCTACGTCGCCGACCCGGACGGCTACGTCATAGAGCTCTGATCCGGCGGCGCATCCACCTATGATGAGCGGCTCCCCGTCACGGGCTCGCCGGAAGAGGCTGCGGTGTCGAAAAAGACCAAGAAGCGCAAGCTGAAGTCGCGGCGGAACAAGGCGAACCACGGGCGCAAGCCCAACGCCGGTCGCTGAGGCGAGCGGCTGCGGCGCAGGTACCCTGCGCCGCAGCGAGCCGACCCATGGAGCTGAATCAGGTTGCCCGCCGCGCTGCGCCTCCGACGCGCAGCAGGCGGTGGTCGTGCGTGAACAGCCGGCGGCGGATGCCGAGCGCCATCACCGTCGTCGTCGTCGCCACCGAACCGAGCACGAGGTACATCACGGCGGCCTGCACCTGCACCGCGTCGATGGGGTCGACGCCGGCAAGGATCAGGCCCGTCATCGCGCCTGGCAGCGCGATGAGCCCCACCGCCTTGGTCTGCTCGATCTGCGGGATGAGCGCGGTGCGCAGCGATTCCCGGACGTACGGATGCGCGGCCGCGGCCGCGGGCTGACCGAGCGCCAGGCGCGCCTCCACCTCCTCGCGCTTCTCGTCGAACTCGGCGACCAGGCGCCGTGAGACGAGCACCGTCGCCGCGAGCGAGTTGCCGATCATCAGGCCGGCGAGCGGGATGAGCGTGCGGATCTCGAGCTCGAACACGTCGAAGCCGAACAGCACGCCCAACGTCACGACGGCCGAGCCGGCGAACGCGAGACCCGCGAGGCCGACGATCCCGGGCACCATGGGCGCGCGACGCCGCACGGTTGCAGCGGCGATCGCGACCATCACGACGACCCAGAGCCAGCCCCACCACACGGACACGTCCGGCTCGAGGAGCACCTGGAGGAGCAGCCCGATCGCGAGGAGCTGCACGAGCGCACGCGTCGCCGCCCAGAGGATGCCGCGCTCCAACCCGAGCCGCTCCCAGAGCGAGAGCGCGACCGCCACCCCGACGAGGAGCAGCGAGAGACCGAGCCCGACCCAGCCGATGCTCGTCATCGCTCGTTCACGCCGCCTCCCCTGCTAGGAACTGCCGAGCCTCGGGCGGCGCGTCGGCGGCGAGTGACGCGGACGTCCCCCCGTGCACGATCCGCCCCGCGACCACGACGAGGACGTGGTCGGCGATCCGGCGCATCTGCTCGAGGTCGTGGGTCACCCAGATGACCGGCACTCGCACCTCGGCGAGCGCGCGTGCGAGACCCTCGAGCCCGAAGCGGGCCGCGGGATCGACCGACGACGTCACCTCGTCCATGAGCACGACCTCGGGGGTCGTGACGAGCGTGCGCGCGAGGCAGACGCGCTGCGCCTCGCCGCCCGACAGGGCGCGGGCATCGCGACCGAGGAACGCACCCGACAGCCCCACGCGCCCGAGCGCGAGCTCCGCCGCGTGCTCGCTGAGGTCCGGCTGCGCGACCAGGAGGTTGTCCCGGACGGTTCCCGCGAACGGCGTCGGCCGCTGGAAGACCATGCCGACCCGGCGTCGCAGCGCCAGCGGGTCGAGCCCGGCCACGTCGGCTCCCCGGAACGCGACCGTGCCGCTGTCGGGCGCCTCGAGGCGGTTGCAGCACCGCAGCAGCGTCGACTTGCCCGAGCCCGACGGCCCGACGAGGACGGTCACGCCGCCTTCGGGCACCTCACCGGTGGCGCGATCGAGCCGGGGGGGCGACCCGTCGTCGCCCTCGATGGTGACGTCGTCGAACGTGAAGAGCGCGGACTCGCCGATGCCGCATTGTCGCGCCTGCGCTCAACCGGGAGCCGGGGACTCCTCCGACTCCCGCATCGACCAGAGCACGACGACGGCCACGATCGGAGCGAAGAAGAGGCTCGCGACGATCGCGACGTGATCCGACGTGTCGTACGGGTCGCCGTTGAGGGCGTGGTACAGGATGTGCGGGATCGAGTAGACGATCCACGCCAGCGCCGTTGCCACGACGAGACCCCTCGTGAGCCAGATCGCGGCTGCGAGCGCGACGACGCCCAGCGCGAGGTTGAGCGCGCCGTAGTCGCGCATCAGGTGCTCGTTGTAGGGACCGTCGGGCGAGACCCACGACAGGCCGAAGCCGGGAAAGTCGTCGTAGAAGCCGCGCGGCGTCGCGGTCGCCCAGATCCCGCTGAGCAGGCCCTGCGCCGCCAGGATCAACAGACCGACGCGGGTCACGATCCTCATCGAGATGCCTCCCGATCCGCGGCGTGCTCGTGACCCCGAGCGGCGCCGATCGCTGCCCAGCCCTCCCGAGCGCTCCGGTACGCGGGGGCCCATCCCGTCGCCTCGCGGAAGCGACGGTTCGAGACGCGCTGCGACGCCGTGAGCGCCCGCGCGCTGCGCCCGGCCACGGCGCGCAGCATACCGGCCGGCGAGATCCGCAGATGCGGCAGGTCGAACGCCGCCGCGAACGCGTCGGCGTACTCGCGGCGGGTGAGCGGCTCGTCGTCGACGACGTTGTAGACCCCGGCGGGAGCACCGAGCGCGGCGACGACACTGGTGCCGGCGTCGTCGACGTGGATCGACGAGACGTACCCGTCGGGCCGTCCGACCGTCGGGGCGAGATGCACGCGTGCGACACGTAGCGCCTCGTCCGTCGACCGTGCGTCGGGCCCGTAGAAGAGCCCGAATCGCAGGACCACGCCGTCGCCGACCGCACCGTGGAACGCGAGCACGAGCCGCTCGCCCTCGAGCGTCGGAGCCAGCGCCTTGGCCCGCTCGTCGGGCGGGACGGACTCGTCGATCCACTCCGCGCCGCGGTCGGGATACGTGAAGGTGATCGACTCCTTCACGAAGCGTCGGACCCCGTGGATGCGCGCGGCGGCGAGCAGGTGCCGGGTGGTCTCGGTCCGCAGCCGGTTGTGCGTCTTCCAGGCCGGGAGGAAGCCCATCTTCGAGAGCGGGGGCACGTTCGTCGCGAGGTGGAGGATCGCATCGCTGCCGGCAACGGCGGCGACGAGTCCGTCGTGGTCGAACAGGTCGGCGACGACCGGCTCCGCGCCGGCGGCTTCGAGCGCCGCGGCGCGCTCGGGCGTGCGCGCGACACCACGGACCTGGTGGCCCGCGTCGAGAAGCGCGCGCACCGCGGGACGGCCGACCGCTCCGGTCGCGCCGGTGACGAAGCACCGCATGCTCGGCGTCATGTGAGGACCTCCTGCATCCACTCGATGCCCTTCTCGATCGCGCGCGGCGGCGCGCCCGTCATGACCTCGCCGACCAGATCGGCGATCGACACCGCCGCCAGCTCCGCACGCCATGCCGCGTCGGCCCGGTCCATGACGACGTGGATCGAGCACGGCACGCGGTACTCACGGGCCGGGAGCCGCGTCGGTCCGCGACGGCGGATCTCGGTGCACGTGAACGACGGCACGTCGCCGTCGATCGCCTCGACGACGTCGAGCATCGTGATCTCGCCGGCGGCCCGCGCCAGGCGGAACCCCCCGCGCGGCCCGGGCACCGACTCGAGCACGCCCCCGCGCACGAGCGCCTGGAGGTGCTTGGCGAGATAGGGCCCGGCGACCCCGTGGTACTCCGCCAGCCGGGCCGCGGAGAGAGTGCGGTCCGGAGGCACGACGGCGAGGAGGGTGGCGCAGTGGATCCCCCACTCGACGCCCTCCGAGAGCCTCATATCCCGGATGCTACATATCCTGGATATCAGTTGTCCAGATCTACAGCCGGTCGACGAGGAGCGCCTGCACGGACCGTCCGATGGGCCCGAGCTCGTCGTGGAGCTCGCACATGGCGAGACCGACCCCGACGTCCTCGGCGCGGCTCTGGGCGTCGAGCGCGACCCATGCGCCTGCCGGGTAGCGGTGCAGGTGGATGCTGAGGTCCGGGTTGATGAAGAGGTGTGCACCCCGCGGCAGCACGGTGCTGACGCCGTTGCCGAAGTCGGCCGCGGCCGCCACCCGCTGGAGCGGCGACGGCGGCTCGCCCGCCACGATCTCGGCCTGGAGCCGGAACCACATCGTCGCCGGGCCGACGTCTGCCCACGAGCCGCGTGCCACGCGGAACTCGATCGCGCGCCAGAAGCCGGGGCCCGACACGTGCGGGAGCTCGACCTCGAAGACCTGGCTCGCGTCCGGCGCGGCGATCGTCGGCCCGTCCGGTTCGGGCAGGGGCAACCCGAGGGGGTCGGTGGTGCGGAGGCGAAGCGCGCTCGCGCGCGCGACCTCGACACCGTCGGCGAGGAGCGTCGCCTCGAGCCACTGGACCTTCCGTCCCGGGCGCGTCGTGCGCGCCACCACCTCGAGTGGCACGAGCGGCACCGGCCGCAGCAGGTCCACGGTGAGCCGCGCGACGAAGGACGCGGGGCCCGGATCGTGGCGCTCGAGCGCGCGCGCGAGGAGCGCGGCCGGTGCGCCGCCGTGCATCGCCTCGGCCGACCACGGGCCGCGGGCCAGCACGGTCGGGACCGCGCGTGCGCCGTCGAGGTCGAACACCGCAGCCGGAGTGTCGTTCACAGCCGGCGAGCGTATGCTGCGCCGCGCCGCAGGCCTGCGGTCGACACGTCCCGGAGGGAAGACATGGACACGTGGGAGATGGTGGACGCCGAGCGGTCACAGTTCGCCGACCTCGCCGACTCGCTCACACCCGCGCAGTGGGACAGCCAGTCGTTGTGCACGGCGTGGAAGGTGCGGGACGTCGTCGCGCACGTGACCCAGGGAGCCACGATCGGCGCCGGCGAGTCGTTGAAGCAGATGCTGAAGTACGGCTTCCGGATCAACAAGCTGCTCAGGGAAGAGGCGAAGAAGGGCGGCGCGGCGCCCGCGGACGAGCTGCGATCCGAGCTCCGGGCGACGATCGGCAACCGGGTCCGCCAGCCGGGCGTGACGCCCGAGGGCGTGCTCGCCGACGAGGTCATCCACCAGCAGGACGTGCGACGTCCGCTCGGCCTCGCCCGTCAGATCCCCGAGGACCGCCTGCGCGCGGCGCTCGACGAGGTCAAGGGGTTCAGCGGTGCATCGACGCTCGGCCTCGTGCCGACCAAGAAGAGGATCCAGGGTCTGCACCTGAAGGCGACCGATCTCGACTGGGAGGCCGGGGACGCGGCAGCCGCGGAGGTCAGCGGACCCGGCGAGGCACTGATGATGGCGATGGCCGGCCGGCCGGCCGCGCTCGTCGACCTGTCCGGGCCCGGCACCGAGCAGCTGCGCCAACGCATCTCCCCGTGACCACGACGTTCGACCGCGACGAGGTCGAGCGCGAGTTCCAGCGCTACGTCGAGCGCGGCGCGGCCAACGACTGGAGCGCCTGGGCCGAGCAGTTCACCGAGGACGCGCTCTACGTCGAGCACGAGATGGGCACGTTCCGCGGTCGCGAGCAGATCCGCGAGTGGATCACCGCGACCATGGCATCCGTCTCGGGCATGAGCTTCCCGGTCGAGTGGCACGTCATCGACGGGGACCGCGTCGTCATGTACTGCTGGAACGTCTTCGACCCGCTCCCGGGGATGACTGGCGAGTATCGGTTCGCCGTCGTCACCATCCTCCGCTACGCGGGCGACGGCATGTGGTCGTACGAGGAGGACGTCTACAACGGCAAGGAGGCCGAGGACGTGCTGGCGCGCTTCCTCACCGACGCGGCCGCCGCGGGCCACGCGCCACCGACCGGCCCGGACGACTGAACCACATGATGCGTCCCTCACCGTCATAGGGAGGGTCGAG
>DATBSK010000216.1:0-8136 GCA_036559825.1 Acidimicrobiia bacterium
CCACCGCCCGAGCTCACTGTGCAGGATGTCGACGAGCTGCATGACGTCAGGCTACGCGTGCGCGTTCGTGACCCGGAACTCGGTCGCCATCTTCTCCGTCAGGAACGTCGGGTCGACGATCGCGTAGCGGCCCGGCTTCTCGAGCTGCGCGTAGTTCGCCACCCGGCGCCCCGGCGGCGCGACGGTCGGCGGGGCGACGACCTCGACGGCTCGCACCAGCTCCGAGAAGGACAGGGTCGTGAGGTCCTCGACCGTCTTCCGCCCGGTGAGCCGCACGATCATCATGAAGTGGTCCTGCGGGCTGTCGTTGCCCACCGCAAACGCGACGAACCCCGGCGCGATGGACTTCGGCACGCCGCGGAAGCGGAAGTCGGCGGCGGTGACGTCGACGACGCGGAAGTCGCACGAGTTCAGGGCGAAGTTGTCGACTGCGTAGAACGCGTCCCCGAGCTTCCCGTCGCCGGCGCGCAGCGCCGACACCACCTGTGCGAAGCCGGCGTGGAAACGGTCGGCGATGGTCTGCACGTCGGCCGCGATCCTCTTCGGCGCGGTGCGTTCGAGGCGCGTGACGAGGGCGTCGAGCCGGTCGTCGACGGCCGCGATCTGCTGGTCGGAGGGCGTGCCGGCCACGAACTGCTCGGCGTAGAGGAGGTCCCAGTGCTTGTAGGCGGCGCAGAACTGCTTGGTGGTCGCGCCCGCCGGTGCGGCCTGGAGCGCCGCCACGGCGAGCGCGCCCGCGACGAGCGCGGTGAGGTGGCGCGCGCTCACTCGCTGTCGGGCTTGGGAGGGTTCGGGAGCACGACCGTGACGCGGCTGGGGTCGTCGGCGTCGAACACGAGCGTGAGCCCGTCCTCCGGTCGGGTCGGCGCCTCGCTCACGATCGTCACCTCCTCCTTCTCGGGTCGCCCCTCCAGCGCGTCGCGCAGACCGAGGAGCCCCGCCGCGACCACCGTGCCCGCGGCCGTCCGCCGGAAGCGGTCGACGGGCCGGGGCTCCGCGTGGGCCGCGGCATCGCTGTCGACCTCGAGGGGGTCGGGCTCTGGAAAGACGAGGTCGGTGAGCTCGTCGGGGTCCATCGCTACGGTCGCGCTCGCTCGACCGCAGGGTGCCTGCGGTCGCCCACGGGGACGCTCGGCTGCTCCACACTGCCCACGCTACGCCTGCGCGCCCCGCCACGGTTCGAGCGCGGCCGTCCAGGGTACCGACGTCTTCATGCAGTCCCGGCTGCGCTGGCTGCTGCTCGAGCTGCGTTGGCTCGGCGGCAAGGTCGTCGCCGGCCTCGTCATGGTGGGCATGGTCCTCGTGATGCCGCTCGCGATCCGAGCGGCCGCCTCGCCGTCGTCCCCGTCACCCGAGGACTCGGCGCGGCGCTTCTTCCACCGCTACGTCGACGACGACGGCCGCGTCGTGCGCCGGGACCAGGGCGGTGACACCGTGAGCGAGGGGCAGGCCTACGCGATGCTCCTCGCCGTCGCGCTCGGCGATCGGGAGCGCTTCGCGAGCGTGTGGGGATGGGCGCGCGACAACCTCCAGCGCGACGACGGGCTCCTCTCGTGGCACTGGGTCGGCGGGCAGGTCGCGGACGCGCAGTCCGCGGCCGACGCGGATCTCGACGCGGCGTGGGCGCTGATGCTCGCCGCCGATCGGTTCGATGAGCCCTCGTACCGCGACGAGGCCGCCCGCATCGCCACCGCGATCCTCGACCAGGAGACCGTGCCCACCCCGCTCGGGCCCGTGCTCGTCGCGGGGCCGTGGGCGCGCACCGACCCCGCGCGGGTCAACCCCAGCTACTTCTCGTTCGCGGCGTACGACGCGCTCGGCACGCTGACCGGCGACGCGCGCTGGGCGCAGGTCTCCGACTCGAGCCGGCGGATCGTCGACACCCTGACCGCCGGCGGGCGCCTGCCGCCCGACTGGGCCTCGGTAGGCACCGACGGCACCGTGACCGCAGTGCCCGCGGAGGGCTCGGATGCACCGCCGGAGTACGGGCTCGACGCCGCGCGCGTCGTCGTGCGCGCCGCGACCGGGTGCAAGAGCGACCGTGCGGCGGCGAAGCGCGTCGCCCGCGTGCTCGACCAGCGGGGGCATCTCGAGAGCGGTCAGAAGGTGAGCATCGACGGCCAGTCCGAGGTGGCCGACACGAGGAGCGCGGTGATGCTCGTGGCCGGTGCGGCCGCTGCGGACGCCGCGGGCTGGACGACGACCCGCGACCGCGCGCTCGGCCGCGCCAGCAGCTTCGACCGCCAACACCCGTCGTACTACGGCTCGGCGTGGATCGCGCTCGGGACGGCGCTGCTCGACCGCCGGCTCGGTGCGACCTGCGCGCCGGCGGCCCCCTAGTCGTCGAGGCGGAACCCGATCTTCATCCCGACCTGGAAGTGGCCGACCTCGCCGTCGACGATGTGGCCACGGATCTCCGTCACCTCGAACCAGTCCAGGTGCCGGATCGTCTGGTTCGCCCGTGCGATCCCGTTGCGCACGGCCTGGTGGATGCTGTCGGGCGACGACCCGACGACCTCGGTGACCCGGTACGTGTGGTCCGACATGCGCAGCTCCCTTTGAGCTCAGGTTTGTCAAGCGGCGGCGCGCTCGCGGTGGCGTGCGTAGGCCCAGCCGGGGCCGCGGAGCACGAACGAGAGGCGGTCGCGCCAGGTCGTGGAGGTCGAAACGTCGCGGAGCATGTCGGCGTGCTCGTGCGTCGCGACGCGCGCCGGCGCGAACGTTTCGATGTTCTTCGTGAGGCCGTAGACGACGGCGTCGCCCTCGGGCTCGAACGTCCCGAACAGCTTGTCCCAGACGATGAGGATGCTGCCGTGGTTGCGGTCGATGTACTGCGGGTTCGCCCCGTGGTGCACGCGGTGGTGCGACGGTGTGTTCAGCACGCGCTCGAACGGCCCGAGCTTCCGGATCGTGTCGGTGTGGATCCAGTACTGGTAGAGCAGGTTGATGCCGCGCGCCGACGCCACGAGCTCCGGACGGATGCCGACGAGGCACAGCGCGCTGTACGGCAGGAAGGTGCCGACCGCGTCGGCGACGGGCTGGCGCAGCGCCGTCGAGAGGTTGTAGCGCTCGCTCGAGTGATGCACGACGTGGATCGCCCACATGTAGCGGCTCTCGTGCATGAACCGGTGGTTCCAGTAGTAGATGAAGTCCCAGGCGAAGATCGCCGCCAGCAGCGCCAGCGGGCCGCTGCCGAGGTCGCGCGTCATGCGCCGTCGCCACATGCGATCGGGGGTCGTCCGTGACGCGACCGTCGTCGTGATCGCGAGCCCGCCCGTCACCACCGCCGCGACACCGCCCGCGCTCGCAACCTTCCGGGCAAGCCGCGCTCGGCGCCGGTCGTCGGCACGCTCGGCGCGGCGTGCGACCGCGTCGGCGACGGTCGTCGCCACCACGGCACCGACGGCAGCGCCGACGAGCGCTTTGCCGAACCTGCCCTTCCCGGGTGTGAAGGGGCGCAGGAGCTTCGGCACGATGATCGGGGTCAGCAGGCTGGCGACGCCCATGGCGAGGCTGGTGATCGTGTCGCGCTGCTCGTAGTCGGCCGCGGTCGGACCCTGCCGTGCCGCGCGCCGCTTGAGGACTGCGCGCTCGATGCCCATGGTGCCGAAGTAGCCGGGGATCGCACCGACCGTCAGGTCCACGATCGCTGTCCTCTCCTGTTTGGTCATTCGAGGCCGCTGGAGCGACCTCGAATGACCAAACAGGGTAGGCGGGTCAGATCAGGCTGAGCCCGCCGTCGACGGCGAGCACCTGGCCGGTGACGTAGCTGGCGTCCGCCGACAGCAGGAACACCGTCGCCGCCGCGATCTCCCAGGCGGTGCCCTGGCGGCCGAGGGGGACCGGCGTGCGCTCACGCCCCGGCCGGCCGCGCGTCGCCCACCGGCCGAGCGGCGTGTCGATCAAGCCGGGCGCGACGACGTTCGCGCGGACGCCGCGGCGCGCGCCCTCGAGCGCGACGTGGCGGCACAGCCCGTGCAGGCCCGCCTTCGACGCGTCGTACGCGGGTAGGCGGCTGCCCGGCTGGAGCCCGGCGACCGAGCTGATGAAGACGATCGCCGCGCCGTCGGGCAGGACGGGCAGCGCGTCGCGCGCGACGAGGAAGTGCCCGCGCAGGTTGACGGCGAAGGTCGTGTCCCAGTCGTGCGCGGTCGTCTCGGCGAGTCCCTTCCCGCGTCCGATGCCGACGTTGAGCACGAGGCCGTCGAAGCCGGCTGCGGCGGCGCCGTCGACGAGCGCGGCGCAGTCGTCCTCGGAGGTCACGTCGCCGACGACGACCGTCGCGCTGCCGCCTTCGCGGTCGATCCACGCTGCGGTCTCCTCGGCGGCGGCGCGGTCGCGATCGGCGCAGATGACAGCCGCGCCCTCGCGCGCCGCGAGCACGGCGATCGCGCGCCCGTTGCCGACCGGCGGGTCGGGCTCGTCGGTCAGCTGGGTGCCCGCGCCGACGACGAGGACGCGCCGCCCGTCGAGCCGCCCTTCACGCTCGCTCACCCGTCGAAGCCGGGCACACCCGGCTCGCGCTGCACGCCGAGGGTTCGCAGCGAGAACGCGACGACGTGGTAGTTGCCGACGAGCATCGGGATCTCGATGAGCTGCCGCTCGTCGTAGGTCCCTCCGAGCGTGGCCCACGTGGCGTCGCTGATGCAGCTGTCGTCGTGGAGCTCGTCCGCGGCCCGGAGCAGCGTCGCGTCGCGCTCGCTCCAGCCCGCCGCGTCGGGCCCCTCCTTGACGCGGGCGATCTCGTCGCCGGTGAGGCCGGCGGCACGACCGATGAGGACGTGCTGTCCCCACTCGTACTCGGACCCGCAGCGGTATCCGGTGCGCAGGATGAGCAGCTCGCGGTCGCGCGCCGGGAGCTTGCCCGCGAGCAGCTTGCCGGCGAACGGCAGCCACCTGCGGAACAGTCCCGGGTACCGCACGAGCGTCGTGAAGATGTTCGAGGCAGGACCGGTGGTCGCACCCGCGACGAGCTCGCGCGCCTGGTCGTCGAGCTCGTCGTCGGCGAGGGGTGGGATGCGCGGCGACGGGTCCGGGGCCATCAGTTGCCCGAGACGCGCTCCGGCGTCACGAGCACCACCGTGCGGCGTTCCTCGCGCATGACGCGGTCGTACTCGTCCCAGTCGTCGTGCGTGCCGCCGGCAGCGGAGAACACGTCGCGCAGCAGGACGCGCAGCCGCTCGGGGTCGGCGCGGTCGTCGGGACCGACGATCGTCGCGGGGCCCTCGACGCTCGCCCACTCCCATCCGGACCGGAACACGATCGCGGCACGCGGACGGGCCCGCAGGTGCCGCAGCTTGATCGCATTGCCGCGCGCGACGAACGCGACGACCTCACCGTCGCCGCTCGGCGCGGGCATCACTCCCGCATTGACGAGCGACGCCTGCACGGTGCCGTCGGCGCGGGTCGTCGCCACGACCGCCAGGCCGTGCTCGGCCGCGCCGAGTCGCCGCACCAGGTCGAGGTCGGCCACGGTCAGGCCGCCGGCCTGGCCGGTTGCGCGTCGAAGCGCACCGGGATGCTCGTCGGGCTCCGGAACGCGAAGCCCTCGACGACGGGTGGCGGCGCGTCGGGGTCGAGGCGGAGCCCCGGGAGGCGATCGAGGATCGCGTCGAGCCCGATCCGCAGCTCGAGGCGCGCGAGGTGCATGCCGAGGCACTGGTGGCGCCCGGTGCCGAAGTAGAGGTGGTGCGCGAGCGGCCGGTCGATGTCGAACTCGTCGGCGTGATCCGTGTGCGCAGGATCGCGGTTCGCCGACGACGTCATGAGCATGAGCGACGCGCCCGCGGGGATCGGGCAGCCGGCGATCTCGGTGTCGGCGACCGTGTTGCGGCTGATGATCGTGACGGGCGTCTCCCAGCGCAACGTCTCCTCGATCACCGCCGAGATCAGGCTCCGGTCGTCGACGACGCGCTCGAGCACGTCCGGATGGGTGAGGAGCGCGACGAGGGCGTTGCCCATGGCCCGGAACGTCGTCTCCGCGCCCGCGGGGAGCAGGAGCCGGAAGAAGGAGAGGATGCGGTCGTCGGTGAGCCGCCTCCCGTCGATCTCCGCCGTCACGAGATCGCTCACGAGGTCGTCGCGCGGGTGGGCGCGGCGGTCGTGCACGATCGGGAGCAGGTAGTCGCACAGCTCGTCCGACGCGACCTTGGCCCCGGCGGGATCGATCGCGATCGACGTGATCCCGTCGGCCCAGCCCTGGAAGCGCTCGTAGTCGGCGACGGGCACGCCGACGATGCCGGCGATCACCTGCACCGGGTAGCGCGAGGTGACGTCGGCGACGAGGTCGGCACACCCGAGCGGCGCGATGCGGTCGAGCAGCGCGTGGATCGTCGGCTCGATGAGATCGGTGCCCCACTGCTCGAGCGCCGACGCGCGGAAAGCCTTGGCGACGAGGTCGCGGTGGTCACGGTGGTCCTGTCCGTCCATCCCGAGCATCGTCTCGCCCATGACCTCGCCCATGAGCTCGTCGTGGATGGCGTTCGAGTAGGTCGCTCCGTCGCGCAGGACGGCCTCGACGTCGTCGCGGCGCAGGACCATGAAGGTCTCGCGGCCGTTGTACTCACCCGCGGGCTGCACCGGACACTGCTGGCGAAGGTCGGACCACAGCTCGTGCGGCTGCGCCATCGTGTGGTCGAGCGCGATCGGGTCGCTCGTGTCAGGCACTGCTCGCCACCTCCTCCAGCGCTCGGCGCGCCTTCCCGGCAAGGTACGGCATGCCGAGCTCGTCGCACGCCGCGAGACACTCGTTGAGCAGGCCTCGTGCCCGGTCGAGGTCGCCCGGCTCGTTGCGGCGGACGAGGATCACCGCGAGCTCGTGCTGCGTCGTCGCGACCCATGCCGGCGCGCCCAGTGCCGCGTTGCCTGCGAGTGCCGCCGCGGCATGGCGCTCGACGTCGTCCCACCGCTCGAGCGTCGCGGCGAGGAGCATCAGGAAGTGGTGGGCGCACCCGAGGACGTCTGCGGGCAGACCAGCGATCACGCAGGTGTCCGCGAAGGGCGCGAGGCCGGCGTACAGGTGCTCGGCGCGAGGTCGATCGTCGAGGCTCGCGCAGACGGTCGCGAGGATCGCCGCGCCCACCTTCCAGTTGCCGTCGAGCGTGAGGCCCGAGAAGTCATCCGCGGCGATGACCTCGAGCTGCTCACGCGCCTCGTCGAGCCGCTCGAGCTCGCGGTACACGTACGCCAGGCCGCACCGCCACGCAGGGATCAGCGGGTACTGCTCGACCATCGCGAGGGTCGGCTCGACCAGCTCCTCGAGGCCCCCTCGCAGCCGGCGGGTCGCGATCTGGAGCACCCCGTACATCTGGAGCGCGCTCTCGATCTCGGCCCCGCCACCGATCGTGAGCGCGTCGTCGGCCAGCCGGATCGCGTCGTCGATCCGACCCTGGAGCATCGCGATCGCCCCCTGGTGCACGAGCGCGCCCCAGAGGAGGTCGGGCTGGCGCACCGCTTCGGCGAGCGCGAGCCCTGCATCGGCTTCGGTGACGGCGGCGTCGACGTCGCCCATCTCCAGGAGGTCGCCGGTGAGCCACGAGCGCGACGCGCCCTCGAGCCCGCGGTCGCCCGACTCGGTCGCGAGCTGCAGCATCTCGCGCGCCAGCACCTCGCGCTCCGCTGCGTTCCCTGGCTCGAACATCCCCCAGTGAGCGGAGTTGAGGACGTACGCGAGCGTGCCCGGATCGCCGAGCCGGCGCGCCATCCCGATGGCCTCGGCGCTCAGCGCGTGGCGACGCTCGGTCGCGCCCGGCCGGAAGTAGAGCTCGCTGCCGAGGCGGGCCGTCATCTTCGCCCGGACGATCGAGTCGCCCTCGGGATACCGCGCGATGGCTTCCTCGAGGAGCGCGACGAGCTCGTCGTCGACGACGCCGGCTTCGGTCCACGCGCGCACGCCGCCGCGGATGAGTGCGCCCTCTGCGAGAAGATCGGCGCGTCCGAGCTCGCGTGCCTCGGCCGCGGCGCGATCGAGCAGGTCGCGGCCCCGGCTCCGCTCGCCCAGCATCCACACGACGCGCGCGAGCTCGACGAGGAGCTCGAGGTGGGCCTCGCGATCTTCGGCGCTCTCCGGATCGAGGCTCCCGAGCGCGCGCTCGTAGTCGACGATCGCCTCCTCGTACGCGCGGCGCTCGAGCGCGT
>DATBSK010000217.1:0-3979 GCA_036559825.1 Acidimicrobiia bacterium
GATCGCCCATCGTGAGCTTGTTGAGATCCATGGACTCCTCCGAACGACGCCCCTAGGGGCGCCGTCCGGGCGCCCAGGGCAGCCCACCACGGATCCGGAGCCGTTGCAAGCATTCGGACTCCACTGGCCAATGTCCATGAGACCCGGCGGGCGGCGACTAGGTTCGATCCGTGAGACGGCTCGGCGTCCTCGCGTCCGGCAGCGGGACGATCTTGCAGGCCTTCCTCGGCGAGGGCATCCCCGTCGCGGTCGTGCTCGTCGACCGGCCGTGTGCGGCCATCGAGCGGGCGGAGGCCGCGGGGGTTCCGGTCGAGCTCGTCGAGCGCGAGTCGTTCGGGGACGACTTCGATCGCCCGGCCTACACCCACCGCGTCGTCGACGCGCTGAAGCGCCACGAGATCGACCTCGTCGCGATGGCGGGATTCGGGACGATCCTCTCGCAGGAGGTGCACGACGCCTTCCCCGGGGGCATCGTGAACACGCATCCGGCCCTCCTCCCCGCCTTCAAGGGATGGCACGCGGTGCGCGACTCGCTGGCCGCGGGGGTGAAGGTCACGGGGTGCACCGTCCACCTCGCGACGCTCGAGGTCGACGAGGGGCCGATCCTGGCGCAGGAGGCGGTGCGCGTGCTCCCCGACGACACCGAGGAGACGCTGCACGAGCGCATCAAGGAGGTCGAGCGCAGGCTCTACCCGCAGGTCGTGCGCTCGCTGCTGGAGTCGGACGCATGACACGCCGCGCACTGCTCTCGGTCTACGACAAGACCGGTCTCGCGGAGCTCGCCCGCGGGTTGCACGAGCTCGGCTTCGAGCTCGTGTCGTCGGGAGGCACCGCGACCGCGCTCACGGAGGCGGGGATCCCCGTGACGTCGCTGTCCGACATGACCGGTGTCCCCGAGATGCTCGAGCACCGCGTCGTCACGTTGCACCCGAAGGTGCACGGCGGGATCCTCGCCGACCGGGCGAAGGCGTCACACCTCGCGGATCTCGAGGAGCACGGCATCGAGCCCTTCGACCTCGTGGTGTCGAACCTGTACCCGTTCGAGCAGCGCCCCGACATCGAGACGATCGACGTGGGCGGGCCGGCCATGACGCGTGCGGCCGCCAAGAACCACGCATGGGTGGGCATCGTGACGTCGCCCGACCAGTACGACGGCGTGCTCGAGGAGCTGCGCTCGGGCGACGGCCGCCTCTCCGACGAGACCCGCCGCGAGCTGGCGCTCGAGGCGTTCGCGCGCACGGCGGAGTACGACGCGGCCATCGTCCGGTGGCTCGAGGGTGACGAGCTGCTCCCGCGCCACGTCGTCATCCCCCTCGAGCGCACCGACGACGAGCTGCGGTACGGCGAGAACCCGCACCAGCGGGCCGCTCGCTACCGAGTCACGGGCACGACGAGCTGGTGGGACGGCGTCGTCCAGCACGGCGGCCTCGCGCTCAGCTACCTCAACCTGTACGACAGTGATGCCGCGTGGCGGCTCGTCCACGACCTCGCGATCGGGGGAGTCGACCGGCCGGCCTCCGCGATCATCAAGCACGCCAACCCGTGCGGCGTGGCCGTCGCCGGCGATCTCGCGACCGCGTACCAGCGGGCGCTCGAGTGCGACGAGCGCTCGGCCTTCGGAGGGATCGTCGCGATGAACCGGCCGCTCGACGCCGCGACGGCCGAGCGGATGGTCGCCGGGCCGCAGGCCGACGTCGTGCTCGCGCCGTCGTACGAGGCGGGCACGGTCGACGCGCTCGTGGGAAAGCGCAAGAACACGCGCCTGCTCGAGGCGCCGCCGCCGGCGCCGTGGACGATCGACATCCGCCAGATCTCGGGTGGCTACCTCGTGCAGGAGCCGCACCACTTCGCCGCCGCGCGCCGCGACTGGAAGGTGGTCACGAAGCGCGCTCCGACTGATGCCGAGTGGGACGACGCCGAGCTCGCGTGGCGCGTGTGCGGGTACGTGAAGTCCAACTCGATCGTCCTCGTGAAGGACGGTCAGGCCGTCGGGATCGGCGCCGGTCAGCAGAACCGGGTCGAGTCGGGAGAGATCGCGGCCGGGAAGGCCGGTGGTCGTGCCGAGGGCGGCGCGTGCGCGAGCGACGCGTTCTACCCGTTCCCGGACGGGATCGAGGCCGCGGCCGCGGCGGGTGTCGCGGTGATCGTCCAGCCCGGGGGGGCGATGCGCGACGAGGCGAACATCGAGCGCGCCGACGAGCTCGGCGTGGCGATGGTGTTCACGGGAGAGCGCCACTTCCTGCACTAGCTGTTTGATGCGTCCCTCACCGTCATGGAGAGGGTCGAGAGACGCATCTTGATGAGGACTGGATGACGGCAGAGCTGCTCGACGGCAAGGCGTTCCTCGAACTGACGATCGACCGCCTGCGCGAACGGGTCGCCGCGCTCGTCGAACGCGGGATCACCCCGGGCCTCGGGACCATCCTCGTCGGCGACGACCCCAACAGCCACGCGTACGTGCGCGGCAAGCGCGAGGCATGCGGCGAGGTCGGCATCATCTCGCACCACCGGGAGCTGCCCGCCGACATCTCGCGCGCCCACCTCCACGCGGAGATCAGCGCCTTCAACGAGGACCCGGCGGTCGACGGGTTCATCGTGCAGCTGCCGCTGCCCCCACAGCTCGACGAGGAGGCCGCGCTCCTCGCGATCGACCCCGACAAGGACTCCGACGGGCTCCACCCGGTGAACCTCGGACGTCTCGTCATGGGCGTCGACGCGCCGCGCCCGTGCACGCCACGCGGCATCCAGGCGCTGCTCGTCCACCACCAGGTGCCGATCGTCGGCAAGCACGTGGTCATCGTCGGTCGTGGCCTGACGATCGGGCGGCCCCTCGCGCTCCTCCTCGCCCTGAAGCAGGAGCACGCGAACGCGGCGGTCACAGTGATCCACACCGGCGTCCCCGACCTCGGCGCCTACACGCGCCAGGCCGACATCCTCGTCGCGGCCGCCGGCACCCCGTCGATCATCACCCCCGACATGGTGAAGCCCGGCGCCGCGGTCGTGAGTGCGGGGATCACGATGGACGGCCGCCGCGTCGTCCCCGACGTCGACGAGGCCGTCGGCGAGGTCGCGGGGTGGATCACCCCGCGCCTCGGCGGCGTCGGCCCGACGACCATCGCGATGCTCCTCACGAACACCATCGACGCGGCCGAGCGGCGAGCGTCTGCGTAGCAGCGGCGCCGGGTACCCCGGCGCCGAGCGAGCGCGACCAAGGGAGCCGAGCGGCGAGCGTCTGCGTAGCCCGGGGTCGTCCGTTCGTCCGGGGTTCTCGGCACGCTGAACCACTGTGGTGGTGGTCGAGCGTGCCGAAAACCTGGGCCTCGGCCTGCGACGGGGACGCCCCAGCGACTAGGAAGGGGGCCCGTGACCGCCGAGTCCTCGCCGCCGCTCGCCACCGGGACGTGCCCGCTGTGCGGCGTGGCGACCCTCCGCAACGACGATCGCTGCGGCACCTGCGGCTTTGCGCTCGCCGGCGTCGACGGCCGACCGCCCGCCTTCTCGCGCACCGCCTTGTGGTGGAGCATCGCCGTGTTCGCGGCGGTCTACCTCGTCACCCTGGCGATCGTCGCGCTCACGCGGTAGCGAACAGGAGAGACATGCCAGCGAAGATCACGCTCGTCGACGGCGAGCTGCGCGTCCCCGATGAGCCGATCATCCCGTTCATCGAGGGTGACGGGACGGGCATCGACATCTGGCCCGCCGCGCAGCTCGTGCTCGACGCGGCCGCCGGCAAGCACGGCAAGACGATCGAGTGGAAAGAGGTGCTCGCGGGGGAGAAGGCGTTCAACGAGACGGGCAGCTGGCTCCCCGAGGAGACGGTCGAGGCGTTCTTCGAGCACCTCATCGGGATCAAGGGTCCGCTCACGACTCCGGTCGGCGGCGGCATCCGCAGCCTCAACGTCGCGCTGCGTCAGATCATGGACCTGTACGTGTGCTTGCGGCCGGTCCGCTGGTTCACGGGAGTGCCCTCGCCGGTGAA
>DATBSK010000218.1:0-13133 GCA_036559825.1 Acidimicrobiia bacterium
AGCAGACCGAACGACGCGCCCACGACCATGAACCGGCGCAACATGGAGCCGACCTCCCAGAACCGGCCGAACTCTAGCCGTCACACCCCCGCCCTACCGTCGGCGCATGACCGGGGCGAGCCACTCCGGTCGAGGTCGTGCCTGCCCAGCGTCGGGTCCGCGCCGGCGACCGTGCGGAGCGCGATGCTCACGCGGTGGCGGACGAGCTCGACCTCTCCCCGATCGAGCTCGAGTGCATGCGGTGCAGGCGCCGCGCCCCGATGCGCTTTGCGGGGATGTGCACCGAGTGCCGCGACGAGCTGCGGGCGAGGTACTCCAGCCCGGGGCGCGCCGTGGACGTCGGCGCCTACGAGCCGACGGCGAACGTCACGCCGAACGCCGTCGCCCTCAGGGAATGACGAGGCCCGGGACGGATCGCTAGGCCCAGGCGGCGTCGCCCGCGGCGACCCGGAGACGCTCGCGGGCCTGACGGGCGTGGGTGGAGCAGAACGCCTTGCCGGAGACGCGCGGGGCGTCACACGCGGGCATGGCGCAGCGGACCCGGACGCTCTTGGCCCGGCGGGCGCGACTGGCCGTCGAGGAGGTCGGACGGCGGGTGGTGCGGGGCTTGCTCATCGCTGTGCTCGCTTCGTCGTGGTGGATCGAGAGACTGTGCAGCCGGACGTGGGGGCGCCTCGGAGCGGCGGGGCTGCCGTGGCATCGGTGACCGGGGGTGTCACCCTTGCCGCGTGCCCCACGAACGCCTCACCTCCGGAGAGGCCCGGCTGAGGGTCGGTGAGTGTACCACAGGGCGTTCGCAGCCGTTCGCACCGCTGGATGGACCCGGCTACTGCGTCGCCCACGCCCGTTCGACGTCCGCGAGGAGGTCGACGACCGGTGCGCCGCCCACGTCGATCACGACCTCGTGGATCGTGCCGGTGAACTCGAACGGCGCCTCGTACCGGTCGGTGACGGGCGTCCCGTCGGCGTAGCCGCAGCAGAGGCCTTCGCCGGCGAGGGCGAACCGGTAGGGCGCCGTCCGTGGGATCTCACCCGAGGTGGTCACGATGCCGTCGACGACGAGCTCGGCGCGCATCGCCGTGCCCTCGAGGGGCGTCAGGGCGACGGCAGCCACGTGCTGCCCGGGGCCGAGCGCCGTCTCGGACCCGATGGTCGTCACCTCGACGCCGGCGAAGTTCGACGCGTACTGCACCCGGCCGTCCTGGACGAAGAGGCTGTACCCGCCGAACCGTCCACCTTGCGCGACGAGCACGCCCTCGGCGCCGGCGTCAGGGACGTCGAACGTCGCGACGACCACGTGCGGTCGCAGCTTCGTGTCGGGCGCGATCTCCTCTGGGACCGGCGCGGCGCTCGGGACGAGCGACACCCGGTCGCGGCGGCGCACGGCCGGCGGCCGCCCGGGGGCGAAGACCCGCCGCGAGTGGAGCGGGAGCGCCCCGTACCGGCCGGCCTCGCGCCACCAGAGGTCCTGGAGCTCCCGGAGCTTCTCGGGGTGCGTCGCCGCGAGGTCGTTGGCCTCGGAGGCGTCCTCGGCGACGTGGTAGAGCTCCCAGCGGTCGGCGGAGAACGGCGCGTCGGGATCGTCGGTGTCCTCGTAGCGCGCGATCCCCATCGAGTGGAACGTGACCGCCTTCCACCCTCGCTCGTAGATGGCGCGGCACGCGAACTGCTCGTAGTACTGCGTCTCCCTGTGCTCGGGCGCCCCGGCGGCGCGCATCGACGCGCGGAAGCTCCGCCCCGCGAGGGGGTCTTGGGCGACCCCGTCGATCATCTCGGGCAGCGGGACGCCGCACACGTCGAGGATCGTCGCCGCCACGTCGATCGCGTGCGTGTACTGGGGGCGTACGGCGCCGGCGTCGGGGACCTCGTGCCACGACACGATGAGCGGGTCGCCGATGCCGCCTTCGTGGGTCTCGCGCTTCCAGCGACGGAACGGGGTGTTGCCGGCATATGCCCACCCCCACGGGTAGTGCCCGTACGTGTGGGGCCCGCCGAGCTCGTCGAACCGGGCCATGGTCGCGGGGGCATCGTGCTCGATGCCGTTGAAGATGAAGTTCTCGTTGAACGTCCCGTGCGGCCCGCCTTCCGCGCTCGCGCCGTTGTCGGACACCGCGACGACGAGGGTGTCGTCCAGCTCGCCACGTGCGTCGAGGAAGTCGAGGAGCCGGCCGAACTCGTGATCCGTGTGCGACAAGAATCCGGCGAACACCTCCATCATCCGGGCCGCGAGCCGGCGTTCGTCGTCGTCGAGCTCGTCCCAGTCCGGGACCCACGGCGGCCGCGGCGTGAGCTCCGTCCCCGGAGGGAGGACGCCGAGCTCGAGCTGGCGGGCGTGCGTCCGTCGTCGCCACGCGTCCCAGCCGTCGTCGAACGCGCCGCGGTACCGGTCGATCCACTCGCGCGCGACATGGTGCGGGGAGTGGCAGGCGCCGAACGCCAGGTACAGGAAGAAGGGCTTGTCGGGGTCGGCGCCGCGGAGGTCGGCGACGTTGCCGATCGCCTGGTCGACGAGATCCGACGTCAGGTGGTATCCCGGCCGCGGCTCGAAGCGCACGTGGTGGTTGTCGACGACGAGGTCCGGGGCCCACTGGTTCGTCTCGGCACCGATGAACCCGTAGTAGCGCTCGAAGCCCTGCCCGAGCGGCCAGCGATCCCGCGGGGCGGCCGCGTGGAGCTCGTCCGACGGCGCGAGGTGCCACTTCCCGACGGCGAAGGTCGCCCAGCCCGCGCGCCGGAGCACGTCGGGTACGAACCCGCACGACTTCGGGATGCGCGCGTGGTAGCCGGGGAACCCCATCGCGAGGTCCGTGATGCCTCCCATCGCGCACGTGTGGTGGTTGCGCCCTGTGAGGAGGCATGCGCGCGTCGGTGAGCACATCGCCGTCGTGTGGAAGCTGCGGTAGCGCAGCCCGCGCCGGGCGAGGCGGTCGAGGTTGGGGGTCTCGATGTCGGAGCCGAAGCAGCCGAGCTGCGCGAAGCCGACGTCGTCGAGCACCACGAGCAGCACGTTCGGCGAGCCCTCGGGCGCGCGTGGCGGCACCGGCCACGCCGACTCCGAGTCGAGCAGCGTCGTGCCCACGCGGCCCGGGAACTCGCCCCCGTCCGGATACGTCCCCGCCATGGCCGCCCGAGGCTAGGCGAGCACGTCCTTCCGGCGGAACCACCACCACCCGACGGCGAGGAAGGCGAGGATCCACGGGATCGGCAGCACGAGCCCCGAGTACATGTCACCGGGGACGCGGTCCGACCAGAAGAGGCCTTCCCAAGCATCGAGGTACCGCAGCGGGAGATAGTCGCGGATGCTGCCGAGCGACTCGATCTCGTTGAGGATCTGGCACGTCACGCCGAGACCGACCGCCGCGCCGGCCGCCGCGGCCGGCGAGTCCGTCATCGTCGAGACCATGAAGCCGAACGCCGCGACGACCGCGAGCGTCCACGACACGTACGCGGTCGCCATGCCGATGTGCCCGAGCAGGTTCCCCACCGACTGGTCCACGAAGAAGACCTGGAAGCTGATCGGCTCGAAGCCGAACGCGAGGCCCCCCGCGAGGGTCGCGGTCGCGGTCAGCGTGATCGTCGCGATGACGAGCAGCGCCACAGTGATGAGAAGCTTCGCCGCCAGCAGCCGGCCGCGGCCGATGGGGCGCACCAGCATGTACCGGAGGTTGCCGGTGTTCGCCTCCCCCGCGATCGCGTCGCCGGCGAACAAGCCGATCACGACCACGAGGACGAGCCGGCTCATGATCCGCAGCATCGCGGCCGGGAACAGCAGTCCGGTCTGCGTCGCGGTCCGGAAGAAGCGGTCGCCGTCGCCGGGATCTGGTGGATTCGCCCACAGCGCGAGCGCGACGACGACGGGGATCGCCATGACGAAGCCGAGCGCGACGTAGGTGCGCGGACGCCGCACGGTCTTCGCGCACTCGGTGCGGAGCAGGGCGATCATCGGGCGTGCTCCTCGCCGACGAGGCCGAGGAACGCGTCCTCGAGCCGGCGTCGCGCGGTGACCGTCTGCACGCCGACGCCGCCGTGGACGAGCGCCGCGACGATCTCGGATCGCGCCACGCCGTCGATGTCGACGGTGAGACCACCGACCTCGCGCTGGACCGCGCCCACGCCGGCGATGCTGGCGAGCACCCGCTCGGCCGCGTCGCGGTCGTCGACCTCGAGGTACACGGACGAGTCGGCCTCGCCGATCAACGCGCCCGTCGGTCCCGTCGAGACGAGTCGGCCCCGGTCGAGCACGACGAGATGCGTGCACGTCTGCTCGACCTCCGACAGGAGATGGCTCGAGAGCAGGATCGTCACGCCCTCGCCCGCGAGGCGGCTCACCAGCCGGCGGACCTCGCGGATCTCCTGTGGGTCGAGGCCGGTCGTCGGCTCGTCGAGCACGAGCGCCTCCGGGCGTGCGAGCAACGCACGTGCGATCCCGAGCCGTTGCCTCATGCCGTGCGAGTAGGTCTTGACCTTGCGGTGCACCGCGTCGCCGAGCCCCGCGATGGCGAGCGCCGCGTCCACCGCGGCGTCCTCCCAGGGCGATCCGCCCGACTCCCACCAGAGACGCAGGTTCGTCAGCCCGCGCAGGTGGGGCACGAACGCGGCACCCTCGATGAGGGTCCCGACGCGGGCGAGCTCGGGCAGGCCCGGACGGACGCGCCCGCCGAGGACGCGCGCATCGCCCGAGGTGGGCTGGATCAGGCCGACGAGCATGCGCAGGGTCGTCGTCTTGCCGGCACCGTTCGGACCGAGCATGCCGCAGACCTGCCCGCGCTCCACCACGAAGCTCAGCTCGTCGACCGCGAGCACGGACGCGCTGAAGCGCTTCGTCAGCGCGCGCGCCTCGATGACCGGATCACCCGGGGGGTGGGTGCTCGTCTCCGGCATGCTCCGACGACACTAACGGTCCCGCGGCTCGACGCCGACGTCGGGTCGCGCCAGGATGCGCGGGTGCCCACCGCGCGCGTGAACGGCATCGACATCGCCTACGTGCGGTCGGGCGCGGGGCCGCGCCTGCTGTTCCTCGGCGGTTCGGGCCAGACCCTCGCCTCGAGCGCGCCGATGGTCGAGCCATTCGCATCGTCGTTCGACGTCGTCGTCCACGACCAGCGCGGACTCGGGGACACGTCGATCCCGCCGGGCCCCTACTCCATGGCGGACTACGCCGCCGATGCCGCGGGCCTGCTCGACCACCTGGGCTGGCCCTCCGCGCTCGTGGCGGGCGTGAGCTTCGGTGGCATGGTCGCGCAGGAGCTGGCGGTCACCTGGCCGCACCGCGTCGAGCGCCTCGCCCTGCTCTGCACGTCACCAGGTGGCGCCGGCGGCTCGTCGTTCCCGCTGCACGAGCTCGAGGCCTTGGCGCCCGACGAACGCGCGCGACGCGCGGTCGAGCTGCTCGACACGCGGTTCACGCCCTCGTGGCTCGAGGCGCATCCCGACGACCGGGCGCTGGCCCAGTTCATGGCGCAGCGGGGGTCGGCTCCGAGGAGTGACGACGAGCTCAGAGGGATGCGCGAGCAGCTCGCGGCGCGGAGCCACCACGACGTGTTCGAGCGGCTGCACGTCATCACCAGCCCGACGCTCGTCGCGTGCGGGCGCTACGACGGGATCGCGCCGCTCGAGAACGGGTCGGCGATCGCCGGGCGGATCTCGCGCGCCGAGCTGCGCGTCTACGAGGGTGGCCACGCGTTCTTCGCGCAGGATCCCGCGGCGTTTGCCGACGTCTTGGCGTTCCTGGGCGGGGACCCGGTGCATGGCTGAGCCGCCGGCGACCCGGCCCCACATGCCGGGGTACGGCGTCCTCGGGCCCGACGAGGGCAGCGGTCTCTTGCCCTGGTCGTGGGCGATCGAGCGGCTGGAGGCGTCACGCGACTACTGGGTTGCCACGGTCTGGCCCGACGGCCGACCGCACGTGGTGCCCGTGTGGGGCATCTGGCGCGACCAGGAGCTGATGTTCAGCTGCAGTCGCGCCTCGCGCAAGGCCCGCAACCTCGCCGCCGATCCGCGCTGTGTGGTGACCACGAGCGATCCACTCGAGCCCGTGATGGTGGAGGGCATCGCCGCGGAGCTCGACGACCAAGGCGAGATCGCGTGGTACGCGTCCGCGATCAATCGCAAGCACGGCGTGGACTACCCGGTCGAGTTCTACACGTCACCCGCCAACATGTGCCTGCGCATCACGGGCGTGCGCGCGATCGGGCTCGCCGAGTCCGACTTCACCGGCTCACCGACTCGTTGGGAGCTCTCGCGCTAGTCGTGCTCCCAGTGCCACGGCTCGGGGTTGCGGCCGCTCGGTTCGGCCCAGTCGGGATGGAAGAACCCGAACTCGCGTGCGTGGGCGACGAGCCACGCGTAGCCCTTGGAGTCGAACGTGAGCTCACCCCCGTCGTCGCGGAAGTCGACGGCGTGGCCGAGCCCGTGGCGGCTCGTGCCGGGCTGCGCGGCCGCGTCGCAGCTCCCCTTCGCGCAGAAGTAGTCGCGGGCGATGACCTGTTCGTCGTAGGAGCGGTAGCACGCGCTCACCGCGATCGGGTCGTGACTGAAGTACCCCTCGGGCTCGAGCGCCACCCCGTCCGCGTTCGCCGCCGCGAGCATGCGGCGCAACGGCTCGGCGATCTCCCGCACGACCCAACAGTCCTGCCGGACCGCCTCGAGCGTCCGGATCGGCAGCCGCCCGTTGCCGCCGGGTCCGTCCGCGGGACGCACCGGCGCACACCCCATCGCGAGCGCGACCGTCGCGGTCGCGAGGCCCGCCGTCATAGCTCGGGCGCCGCGCTTGGCCCTCAGCACGGCGCGGAAGGTAGTGCGCGTTGCGCTCGGGTGGCACATGGCGACGGTGCCGCTCGACTCATTGTTTGGTCGATCGAGGCCGCCAGGACGGCTTCGATCGACCAAACAGGCACGTCGTCAGCGCGCGCGGTGCACGCGCGGTGGGCGTGAGACCGGCGGTCGCCGGCGCATCGGCGGCCGATCGTCACGCCGTCGACGCGGTTGCGGCGGGCGCCGGCGCCCGCTCGGCCCGGGCTGCCCCCGTGGTCGGCGCGCCCATCCGACCGCGAGCAACCCTGCTCCCAGCGCGGCAATCGCGCACAGCGCGATCAGCGCGAACGTGTCGTCGTCCTCGTCGCTGGCACGTCCGGCTCGAGCGCGGGTGGTCGGGGGAACGGTCGACGCCACCGTCGTCACCGCCGCGCTCGGCGGCGGGCCTGCCGTCGTGGTCGGCGGCGTCACACCTGCGTAGTCGTCGAGGGTCGCGCCCACGAGGTCGGCGATCGCGGCCCGTCCCGCCGCGGTGAGGTGGATCCCGTCGCCGTACCGCAGCGACGGGTCTTGCGCGGCGCGAGCCCCCCAGTCGATGACGCGCAGGTGGCGCCAGCGCTGGCGCGCCGCCGTGATCTCGGCGTTCGCCGCCGGTACCCAGTCGGCGAACTCGGGGAGGTTCACCCAGAAGACCCGCTTGACCCCTCGCAGATGCTCCATCAACCCGTCGATCCAGCCCGCGAACTGGCCGGGCGTCTGCCCGTCGTTCGTACCGAGGCCGATCACGACGACGTCGCCGACCGCCTGGCGGTTGTCGTCGACCAGCGCCGGCGCGTCGTAGGTGTGCAGGCTCTCCGCGAGGATCGGCGTCACCTGCCAACCGGTCGCGCCGAGCCGCGCTGCCAGCTCCTCGTGGGCACCGAGCATCACCGAGTCACCGACGATGAGCAGGCGCCGGTCGAGCGGCTTCGGCGCGGCCGAGGTCGACGCGGGCGCGTTTCGCACGACGAGAGCGAGCGCGACGAGAGCGAGCGCGACGACGGGGACGAGGCGCGTCGGGATGGACCCGAGGCTATCGAGGCGTCGGGGGAGGCCCGGGAATGCCGTGCGGGCCGGCAGCGACACTCAGGGGACGAGGACGACCCGGCCGAACGCTCGGCGGCTCTCGAGGTACCGGTGCGCCTCGGCGGCCTCGGCCAGCGGGTACGTGCGATCGACGACGACGCGCAACCGGCCCTCGGCGACGTCGTCGACCAGACGGGCGACGAGTGCCTGCACGCGCTCGGTGGTGATCTCCGCGCCGAAGAACACGCCGGTCAGCGTCTGGTTGCCCATCATCAGCATCGACGCGTCGAACGGCTGCGGGTCACGCCCCGCTTGGCCGACGAGCGTGCACCGGCCGCGATACGCGAGCGCGCGGATGCTCCCGGTCAGCGTCGATCCCACCGAGTCGACGACGAGATCGACGCCCCGACCTCCCGTCAGCTCCCGCGCGGCGTCGGCGAAGTCGACGGCGCGGTAGTTGATTCCGTGGTCGAGGCCGAACTCGCGGAGCCGCTCGAGCCGGTCGTCGCTCGACGCGGTCGCGAGCACGGTCGCACCCGCACGCGCCGCCAGCTGGATGGCGGCAAGACCGACGCCACCCGCTCCCGCCTGCACCAGGACCGTCTCGCCCGCCGCCAGGTGGCCGAACTCGAACAGGCAGTCGTCCGCGGTGCCGAACGCGATCGGGACGCACGCGGCTTCCACGACGTCGAGCCCGTCGGGGACCACCCACGTCACGAGGGACGGCACCGAGATCTTCTCGGCGTGCGAGCCGTCGAGGAACGAGGCGACCACACGCTGGCCGACGGCTCGGTCGGTCACGTCTTCGCCGACTGCGGCGATCGTGCCCGCAGACTGGTAGCCGACGATGTGGGGTGTGCGCGACATCTCGCCGCCGCCGCGGTTGAGCGTGTCGCCGCCCTCGATGCTGATCGCCTCGATGTCGACGAGGACCTCACCCGGGCCGCACACCGGGTCCGGGACGTCCTCGTAGCGGAAGACGTCGGGCGGACCCGTCTCGTAGTAGACGGCTGCCTTCACCGCCCCGACGCTAGCGAGGCCGGGTCCACGGGTCCCAGGCTCCCGGTGCCCCCTCGAGCCACGTGACGATCTCGCCGACGAGCCGGTGCGGGGAGAGACCGCTCTCGAGACCGTCGCGGAGTGACAGCACGGGCGTCAACGCGCCGGGCGCATCCGCCCGCCAGCGCTCGCCGTCCTCGGCGTCGTCGAGCGCCGCGGCAAGGTCTCGGAGATCGGGCCGTGGCAGCACCTGCCGCGACACGTACTGCACCCACGTCTCGTACCGGCACTCGAGTCGCGCCCTCCGGCCGTGCAGGGTCATGACGCGGAGGCACGTCGTGGCCCCGTTGATGGCCATGGGGTGGACCGCCCCCGACCACTCCACGGTGAAGCGGTGTGCCGACCGCGTCGCCCAGTCGTCGGGGACGAGCACGACGGCGAGGTCGACGTGCGGGTGCTCGCTGATCGACACGGTCCCGTCGCGGATCGCGGCCTCGCTCGAGGCCAGGTGCTCGTCCTCTTCCTCCCACAGCTCGCGCGTCGCGTCGGTGTCGTCGAGCATCTCGGTCACCCGCGGCAGGCACGCGTCGTACAGCGCTCCGGTCACGTCGCCGTCTGCGAAGACCTCGGGATCGAGTGGCGACACATCGGGGTCCGTCATCACCGCGATCGCCATCGCGAGACGCGCGGCCGCCCGGTCCTCGTACCACCCGAAGTCGCCGGCGCGTGCGACGTCGATCACACGCTCACGCCGTGCCCGAGCGCCATCGGGGTCGACGAGCGCGTAGACGCTCATGAGCCCGTCCTGGTCGAAGTGGTTGTTCGACACGGCCTCGACGCCGGCGAAGAGGTCGGGATGATCGAGCGCGCGCAACGCGATCTGTGCTGACAGGTCGTCCTGGACCGCCTCGGGTGTGCGGCTCCCCGGCCAGTGCGAGAGCACGAGACACGTGCCGGCGCCCGCAGCACCGTCGACGACCACGTTCGGGATCTCGTCGAGGTCGTCGAACCGGACGAACGGCAGCGGGCTGGCCACGAGCTGGACCGTAGGACCTCGAGTGCGCTCGAGGTCAAGGGCGTCACGAACGTATGTTCGCTAGGCTCCGAGACCATGGCGCAGGCGCGACAGGCGACCATCCTCCATGCCGATCTGGACGCCTTCTACGCGTCGGTCGAGCAGCTCCTCGACCCTCGCTTGCGCGGCAAGCCCATCGCCGTCGGGGGCGGTGTCGTGCTCGCGGCGTCGTACGAGGCCAAGGCGTTCGGCGTCCGGGCCGGCATGCCCGGCTGGCAGGCCCGCCAGCTGTGCCCCCGCCTCACCTTCGTCGGCGGGAGCTTCCGCGAGTACCAGCGGCTCGGCGACGACGTGATCGACGTGCTGCGCGACTTCACGCCGCTCGTCGAGCGGATCTCCATCGACGAGGCCTTCCTCGACGTCGTGGGCGCAGTGCACCTGTTCGGGCCGCCGTCCGAGATCGCCGCGCAGATCCGGAGCCGGGTGCGCACCGAGCTGGGCTTACCCGTCTCGGTCGGCGCGGCGACGACGAAGCATCTGGCCAAGGTCGCATCGCAGGTCGCCAAGCCCGACGGACTCGTCGTCGTCGAGCCGGGCCGCGAGCGCGCGTTCCTCGATCCGCTGCCGGTCGAGCTGCTCTGGGGCGTCGGCCCGGCCACCAGCGCGCGTCTCGCCGAACGCGGGATCCGCACCGTCGGTGAGCTCGTCGCGACATCACCGGACGCATTGGAGCGCCTGCTCGGTCGCGCGGTGGGCGCCAAGCTCGGCTCGCTCGCTGCGAACGTCGATCCGCGCGCGATCGAGACGAGTCGGCGCGCCCGGTCGATGGGCGCGCAGAGCGCGCTCGGGCGCCGACCCGCCTCGGAGCGGCTGCTCCGCGCCGAGCTGGGCTTCCTCGCCGATCGCGTCGCGGCGCGGCTCCGCGCGCACGAGACCGCCGGACGCACGATCACGGTCCGCGTCCGTTTCACGGGGATGCGCTCCGTCACGCGCGCGCTCACGCTGCCCGCACCCATCTCGACGACCGTGACCCTCACCGACGTCGGGCTCGAGCTCGCGCGCGCGGCGCTTGCGGACCATCCGGGCGAGCGCGAGGTCACGCTCGTCGCCATCTCCGTCTCGAACCTCGTGCCGGAGACGACCCTCCAGCTCGAGCTTCCGCTCGAGCTCCCCGGGGATCGGCACCGGCCCGGAGCCGCAGCGGCGTCGGCGCGCTGGGCGCTCGACCGCGCCATGGACGCCATTCGCGACAGGTTCGGCTCGCGGGCGGTGGGCCACGCGCCGGTCGTCTTCCGTGAAGGCGGCGTCCCCGACGAGTTCCGCGAGCTCGCGCAGGCCGATCACGACGTCGCGCCACCGCGCCGCTAGGTCGTAGCGGTCGTCCGCTCCGCGCCTACGGCCATCCCGCACGCGGCGAGGGCGCGTCCGCGACCAGTACGCGCCCGGTCCGGTCCGTGATCGCCTCGTCGACGTGCTCGGGACCGCGCCACTCGGCCGCGAGCACGAAGAGCGTGCGACCGTCGGGACCGCCGAGCATGCACGCGAACGGGTCCCGATCGAGCTCCACGGTCTCGAGCACCTCACCCCCCCTTGCGACCCGCACCGCTCCCTTCCCACCGGATCCGGTCCAGATCGCGCCGTCGGCGTCGAGGGTGATCCCGTCCGGCCCGATCCCGTCGGCCCAGCTCCGCCGGTTCGCGAGCGCACCGTCGGTCTCGATGTCGAACGCCGTCAGCCTGCCGGCGAACGATTCGGAGATGATCAGCGTTGCATTGTCGGGAGTGACGACCATGCCGTTCGGGAACTCGAGACCATCCGCGACCTGGCGCACCGACCCGTCGGGGGTGACCAAGGCGATGATGCCTGCCTTCGGCTCGCCACCCGTCAGGAAGTCGAAGCAGATGCTGTTCACGTAGATGTTGCCGCGTCCGTCGACGACGATCTCGTTCCAGCCGTGCTCGGTGATCGCGCTCAGGTCGGCATGGCGCACCATCGTTCCGTCCGGCTCGCGGCGTCGGAGCTCGTCGCCCGTCACGAGGAGACGCCCGTCCGGCAGCCAGTCGATCGACCAGCCCAGCCGCGGCGAGCCGGGCGCGACCACGTCGCTCGTGCCGTCGAGGTCGACCGCAACGACCTCGTCACGGCCCCAGTGGGCGAACCACAGACGGCCGTCGCGCCAGCGTGGCGACTCGACGTACGCGAGGTCGCTCAGGAGGACGCGTGCTTCGAGCTTCGACGGAGCGTTCGACATCGGACCTCCCACGACTGAACGGCCGTTGGCGATCGATCACTAACGTCGTTGACCATGCCCAGCGGCGGCGAGGAGCGAAACGGCGTCCCGCTGACGAACCTCGATCAGCCGCTCTTCGACGGAGCGGACGCGACGAAGCGCGACCTCGTCGACTACCTGGACGCGGTGCGCGATCGGATCCTCCCCGTGCTCGAGGACCGGCCGCTCTCGGTGATCCGCGTCCACCGCGGCCAGGAGGCGTTCATGCAGAAGAACGTCCCCAAGTCGACGCCGTCCTGGGTGCCGACGGTGACGCTCTGGGCGGAGAGCTCGCACCGAGACGTCACGTACGCGTTGTGCAATGACCGACGAACCTTGTTGTGGTTCGCGAACCAGCGCGCGGTGGAGTACCACCCCGCGCTCGCGCGGATCGACCAGCTCGACCGCATGACGCATCTCGTGCTCGATCTCGACCCGCCGGATCCGGAGAGCTTCTCCATGGCGGTGCGGGCCGCCCACGTCGTCCGAGAGGTGCTCGCCGCGGTCGGGCTCGCAGGTGCGGTGAAGACCAGCGGCGCGAAGGGTGTGCACGTGTTCGTACCGATCGACACCAACGCGCGGCCGGAAGATGCCGCGGCCGCGACCCGCGCGATCGCCGCGCGCGCCGAGCACCTCGACCCCGAGACCGCCACGACCGCCTTCCTGAAAGAGGACCGCGGCCGCCGCGTGCTCCTCGACTCCACACGCGCCGGCGGCGCGACCGTGGTCGCGGCCTACAGCCCGCGCGTGCGCCCGGGTGCGCCGGTCTCGTTCCCGGTGGGCTGGGAGGAGCTCGACGACGTCGTCGCCGCGGACTTCACGCTGCACACGGCGCCGCGCCTGCTCGGCGACGCCGACCCCTGGGCGGCGGCGATGCCTGCGCCACAAGCGCTGCCCTCGGAGCTGGTCGAGGAGGGCCGGGGAATCCCCGCCGCCCGCGTGCAGGCAATGCACGAGGGCAAGCGCCGCGCCCGCGCGCGACGCACGCGTGAGGTATGACGTCGAGACATGCCGTCCGGGGCGGTGCGAACG
>DATBSK010000219.1:0-21094 GCA_036559825.1 Acidimicrobiia bacterium
GAGCGGGGGCCGCGGAGCCGGCGGCTTCGCCGACCGGCGGAGCAGGAGTCGGCGCTTGCGCCGACGGCCGGTCGCGACGGCGCCCCGGCGGCGCAGCCGCCAGGAGCGGGAGTGATGAGCGTCCGTGCCGAGGCCCTCACCCCGAACCAGGCCGCGCGGCGGGGCCGTGTGCTCGACGCCGCCATGGAGCTCGCGGCCGAGGGGGGCTACGACGCGGTGCAGATGCGCGACGTCGCGGCGCGGGCGCAGGTCGCGCTCGGCACGATCTACCGGTACTTCTCGTCGAAGGACCACCTCCTCGCCGCGTGCCAGGTGGAGCTCTGGCGGGGGATGGCCGACCACTTCGCCGCGCACCCGTCGACGGCGGCTGACCCGGCCGACCGCGTCGTGCACATCCTCGAGCGCGCGATGCGGGGAGCCGAGCGCGAGCCGAAGCGCACCGCCGCGCTCGTCACCGCGTCGTCGTCGCCCGACCCGGCCGTGCGCGACTGCCAGGCCGACATCATGGCGACGATGGACCGCGTGCTCCAAGGCGCGATGGGCGACGTCGAGGCGACCCGCCGCACGCAGATCGCGCTCACCTTGCGGCAGGTCTGGTTCGCGTGGCTGCTCGGCTGGGTGAACGGCTGGAACGACGCCGCGACCGTGAACCGCGAGCTGGCCGCGACCGCCCGTCTCCTGCTCTCGCCGGCCTGACGCGGCCGGACCGGCGAACTGGAACCTGTTCTATGCTCCCGCAGTGATGGAGCAGCCGAGCGAGCGCGACCGGCATGGCGGCTGAGAAGGTCCGGACGACCACCCATACGATCGAGTTCCCGTACACGCGGACGCTCGGTCCGATCCTCAGTGGCTTCCTCACCGGGATGCGCGAGGGCCGCATCCTCGGCATCACCACGGGCGCGGGGAAGGTGATCTGCCCGCCCACCGAGTGGGATCCATGGACGGGTGACGCCGTCGAGCCGACGCTCACGGAGGTCGGGCCCGGCGGCACCGTCGAGACCTGGGCCTGGGTCGAGACACCCACCCCCAAGCACCCGCTCGATCGTCCGTTCGCGTTCGCGCTGATCAAGCTCGACGGTGCCGACACCGCGATGCTGCACGCCGTGGACGCGGGCGACATGAGCGCGATGCAGACCGGCATGCGCGTCACGCCGCGCTGGAAGCCGGAGCGCATCGGCCACATCACCGACATCGAGGCGTTCGTGCCCGAGGCGAAGGGAGGCTGACGGATGGCGGACGCGGAAGCCGAAGCCGTCGACCCGAACGCGCCGGTCACGGGCATGGACTACTTCATGCACCTCGAGTACCACGAGGTGCTGTGTCCGGTCGTGCGGCGCTACACAGCCGCGCTCATGGACGGCAAGCTCATCGGCCATCGCTGCCCGAAATGCGGGCTCGTGTACGCGCCGCCGCGCGGGTACTGCCCGATCGACGTGATCGAGACGTCCGACGCCGACGAGGTCGAGCTCTCGAACCGGGGCGTCGTCACGAACTACACGGTCGTCACGCCCGTCCAGTACTACGGCCAGGAGAAGACGGAGCCCTTCGCGAAGATCTCGATCCAGCTCGACGAGCCCGGTGGCAGCCTCAATCTCCAGGACACCATCGACATCCCCGTCGAGGAGGTGCGCGTCGGGATGCGCGTCGAGGCGGTGTGGGCTCCACCGGGTGAGCGCAACGTCGACGAGATCGGCAACCGGACCTTCGGCAGCGCCGAGGGCGCCATCCGAGGCTGGCGGCCGACGGGTGAGCCCGACCTGCCGAAAGAGCAGTTCGTCAACGCGGGCTACTGATGCCTCGAGCGACGAGCGTCCCGAAGGGCGACGCCGGGCATCCCGGCGGAGAGCGAGTGCGTCCGTGATGAGGGACGACATCGCGATCATCAGCTACGCGCAGTCGCCGACGTGGCGGCAGTCCGACCTCACGGAGCCGCAGTTCCTCTTCCCGGTCATCAGCGAGGCGATCGAGCGCTCCGGCATCGAGCGGCGCCAGATCGGCTTCACGTGCGCGGGCAGCTGCGACTACCTGTCGGGCCAGACCTTCGCGTTCGTGATGAACCTCGAGGCCGTCGGCGCGTGGCCGCCCATCTCCGAGTCGCACGTCGAGATGGACGGCGCATGGGCGCTGTACGAGGCGTGGGTGCGCCTGCAGGAGGGCGACATCGACAGCGCGCTCGTGTTCGGGTCGGGGAAGTCGTCGCCCGGTGCGCCGGCAGAGGTGTACCCGCTGCAGATGGACCCGTACACGCTCACGCCGCTCGGCGTCGATCCGGTGTCGATCGCGGCGCTGCAGGCGCGGGCGATGCTCGATCGCGGCCTCATCACGGAGCGCGAGATGGCCGAGGTCGCCGCGCGCAGCCGCAAGGCGGCGAAGGACAACCCGTACGCGCAGGTCAGCGGCGACTTCGACGTCGAGAAGCTCCTCACGGAGCCCTACGTGACGGCGCCGCTCCGCAGGCACGACCTCCCGCCGATCTCGGACGGCGCGACCGTGGTCATGCTCGCGACCGCGGCCAAGGCCAAGGAGGTGTGTGAGCGGCCGGTGTGGATCCGCGGCATCGACCATCGCATCGAGGTGCACCAGCCCGGGTCGCGTGACCTCACCGTCTCGGAGTCGACACGCATAGCCGGTGAGCGTGCGGGCGTCGGTGACGCCAAGGTCGACGTCGCCGAGCTGAGCGCGACGTTCACGCACCAGGAGAAGATCCTGAGGCAGGCATTGG
Organism: Acidimicrobiia bacterium; assembly: GCA_036559825.1. Classification (GTDB taxonomy): domain Bacteria; phylum Actinomycetota; class Acidimicrobiia; order IMCC26256; family PALSA-555; genus DATBSK01. Next base: position 2,723 of record DATBSK010000219.1, read on the forward strand.
GCCTCGGCGACGACGTCGACGTGAACCCGTCGGGCGGCGCGCTCGCGGCCAACTCGGTGATGGCCGTCGGGCTCGCACGCGTCGCCGAGGCTGCGCGCGCGATCGCCGAGCGCGGCGCGCACCGTGCCGTCGCGCACGCGACCTCGGGTCAGGCTCTGCAGCAGAACCTCGTGGCCGTCCTCGAGGGGGACTGACATGGCACACCAGCCCTGCGCGGTCGTCGGCATCGGCCAGACGAAGCACAAGAAGAAGCGCGACGACGTCTCGCTCCCCGGTCTGGTGCGCGAGGCCGCGCAGCGTGCTCTCGACGACGCCGGCATGACCTGGACCGACATCGACGCGGTCGTGCTGGGCAAGGCGCCCGACCCGTTCGAGGGCGTGATGATGCCCGAGCTGTCGATGGCCGACGCGCTCGGTGCCCACGGGAAGCCGATGATGCGCGTCCACACGGCCGGCAGCGTCGGCGGGTCGACATCGATCGTCGCGACGCATCTCATCGAGACCGGCCGCCACGACCGCGTGCTCACCGTCGCGTACGAGAAGCAGGCCGAGGGCAACGCGCAGTGGGGGCTCGCCGGCGGGCGCTCCGGCGGCATGGGTGCGGGCGGGATCTTCGCGCCGTGGATGCGCTCATACATCACCAAATCGGGCGCGCCGGAGCACATCGGATGGCAGGTCGCGGTGAAGGACCGCCAGAACGCGCTCAAGAACCCGTACGCGCACCTCCAGCTCCCGGACATCTCGATCGAGAAGGTGCAGGAGTCACCGATGCTCTGGGAGCCGGTGCACTTCCTCGAGTCGTGCCCGTCCTCGGACGGCGCGTGCGCGATGGTGCTCACGAACGAGGAGGGCGCGAAGAAGGCACCACGTCCGGCGGCGTGGGTCCTCGCGACCGCCATGCGCAGCGAGCTCGGCACGTTCCCCGGTCGCGATCCGGTGCGCCCGCAAGCCGGCGTCGAGTGCGCGCACATGGTCTACGAGGCGGCGGGCATCACGAACCCGCGCGAGCAGATCGACGCGGCCGAGCTCTACGTCCCCTTCTCGTGGTACGAGCCGATGTGGCTCGAGGGACACGACATCGCGGGCCCGGGCGAGGGGTGGAAGATGACCGACTCGGGCGCGACCGAGATCACGGGTGACTTCCCCGTGAACCCGTCCGGCGGCGTGCTGTCGTCGAACCCCATCGGCGCCTCGGGGATGCTGCGCTTCGCCGAAGTCGCGCTGCAGGTGCGCGGGGAGGCGGGCGAGCACCAGGTCGAGGGCGCGACCGTCGGGTTGGGCCAGGCGTACGGCGGCGCCGCGCAGTACTTCGCGATGTGGATCGTCGGCTCGACGCTCGACGCGGTGCAGAAGAGGAAGTAGTGACGGCGACGCTCGACGCCGACCGGGAGGCGCCGGAGCTCGCCGCGTTCCGTGCCGAGGCCGTCGCGTGGCTCGAGGCGAGCTCGTCACGCCGGACGCGCGACGTGAACGAGTTCAAGCGGCGCATGTCGGCGACCGCGCAGTCGCAGGAGGGCGAGCTCGAGCACGTCGGCCGGTGCAAGGCCTGGCAGCGCAAGCTGTTCGACGCGGGCTATGCCGGGATCAACGTGCCGACCGAGTACGGCGGGCAGGGGCGATCGTCCACCGAGGCGCGTGTGTTCCAGCAGGAGATGGCGCGCTACGAGATCGACACCGGCGTCTTCTCGGTGGGCCTCGCGATGGTCATCCCGACGATCCTCACCCACGGGACCGAGGAGCAGAAGCTCCGCCACATCCCCGCGCTGCTGAAGGGCGAGGCCGTCTGGTGCCAGCTCTTCTCGGAGCCGGGCGCGGGCTCGGACCTCGCCGGTCTGACGACGCGTGCGGTGCGGGACGGCGAGGAGTGGGTCGTCGACGGGCAGAAGGTGTGGAACAGCTTCGCCCATGTCGCCGACTGGGGGATCCTGCTCGCGCGCACCGACTGGGACGTCCCGAAGCACCGTGGCATCACGTACTTCCTCGTCGACATGACGACGCCCGGCGTGGAGGCGCGACCGCTGCGCCAGATCACCGGCGTCGCGCACTTCAACGAGACGTTCCTCGACGGCGTGCGGATCCCGGCCGACTGCGTGCTCGGCGAGGTCAACGGCGGATGGGGCGTTGCGCAGACGACGCTCATGGCCGAGCGCATGCTCATCGGAGGCGGCGGCATGGGGCTCGGCTGGCGCGACTACCTCGCGCTCGCGAAGCACCACGGCCGCACCGACGACCCGTTGGTACGGCAGCGGCTCGCGGAGCTCTACACGCGCTTCGAGATCCTGAAGTGGCTCGGCGAGCGCGCCCGCGCCGCGGCGAAGTCCGGCAACCCGACGGGCCCGGAGAGCTCGGTCGCGAAGCTCGCGATCTCCGACCACGTCGCCAAGAACGGCGACCTCGTCCTCGCGCTCGAGGGCGCGCACGGGATGCTGTACGCAGAGGACGCGTTCGAGCACGGCTTCTGGCAGCAGATGTTCCTCGGGCAGTGGGGGATCCGCATCGGCGGCGGCACCGAGCAGGTGCAGCGCAACATCCTCGGCGAGCGCGTGCTCGGCCTGCCGCCGGAGGCGCGGCCCGACAAGACCGACGTGTTCCGGGACGTGGCCAAGAACGCGTGACGCCGAGTTTTCGGCACGCTGAGCCACCCATACGGGGCCTCAGCGTGCCGAGAACCCACGTCAGCCGCTGTGCTCGAACGCGACCTGGCGGATGCCCCACGTGATCTCCGACGTGCGTGCGCTGGTGCCGAGCGCTGCGAGGTCGTCGGCGAGGGCGTCGACCGCGCTCGGCGCGCAACGCTGAGCGATCGCGGGATCGTGGCGCCACGTGGCGAGGTTCATGCCGTACATGCGCGCCGCGTCCGCCGTGGCGACGCGCACGACGTGGAGGTCGCTCCGGCGCGTCCACCCGTCGGGAACCGGCATCGCGGCGACGATCGGGCCGGCGTAGCTCGCGCCGCCGTGCAAGGCGACGACGTCGACGACGAGCTCCTCGTACCGGGCGAGCACCGGGTGCGACGTCTCGATCCACTCGACCTCGTCGACGAGCAGCACGCCGCCGGGCGCGACCTGGGTCATCCACCGCGTCGCCTGGTCGGCAGCGTCCGGGAGGTGGGCGAGCAGCAACCGGCTGTAGACGAGGTCGGCCGGCGCACCGGGGAGCGGCGCCGCGGTCACGTCGTAGGCGACGAACTCGACGCCCGGTGGTGGTGGGTCGACGACCGCCAGCTCGAGGAACGCGAGCGAGGCGTCGATCCCGATCGTCCGGCGCGCCCGGGTCGTGCGCGCCACCAGCCGGGTGGAGTGCCCGGGGCCGCAGCCGAGATCGAGCGCGAGCTCCGGTGGGGACGTCACGGAGCGCTCGAGGAACCGGCGCGAGGTCTCCTCGAACACCTCGGCGACGACCGCGAGCCGTTCCGCCGCGAGTGCGCTGTCGCCGAACGCGTAGCTCGTCATGCATCGACGACCGTACGCCTCACCTGCCTCGCTCAACGCCGCATATCAAGGTGAGGGACGCATCAATCGATACGCTCCGCGCCGTGAGTGGAGCGCTCGACGAGCTGCGCGTGATCGAGCTGGGTGGCGGGATCGCGGCGGGGTACGCGACGAAGCTGCTCCGCGAGCTCGGCGCGGACGTGTGCAAGGTGGAGCCGCCGGGCGGTGACCCGCTGCGCGCGTGGACGCCGGTCACGACCGCGCCGCCTCCTCGCGATCGACGCGGCGGGCTCTTCGGCTACCTGAACGGCGGGAAGCGCAGCGCGGTCGTCGACCTCACGGCCTCCGACGGCGCGAGATGGTTGCTCGAGGCGGCGGCGGACGCCGATCTCGTCGTCGAGAGCCTGCCCGCCGGCGAGCTCGAGCGCCTCGCGCTCGCGCCCGAGCGTGTCCATGCGGCCGCACCGCACGTCGCGATCGTGCGCATCTCCGATCACGGCCAGACCGGTCCGCTCAGCGGCGTCCCCTCGTCGGGCATCGTCGTCCAGGCGCACGGCGGCTGGGTGTCGAGTCACGGCGTGCCGAACCAGCCCCCGGTGCAGGTCGGCGGGCGCATCCACGAGTTCGCAGCGGGCACGTTCGCCGCCGCCGCCGGGCTCAGCGCGTGGCGTGCCGCGCGTGCCGGAGCACGAGACGTCACCGTCGACCTCTCGGTGATGGAGTGCCTCGTCGGGACGCTGCCGTACCCGAACCTCGTCCTCGAGGACACACTCGCGGCGGGCATGCCGCCACCGCAGGCGCGGTGGTTCCCCCTCCCCGGGATCCGGCCCTGCCGCGACGGGTGGGTCGGCATCAACGCGCTCACGGGTCAGCACTTCGCCGATGCCTGCGTCATGCTCGGCATCGAGGAGTACGGCGCGCGTCAGCAGGAGATCGCCGCGGGCGGTGCGCCGCTCGACGACTTCTTCTCCCGTGTGCAGCCATGGCTCGACGCGCGCGACGCGGAGGAGATCGTCGAGCTGAGCCAGGCATTCCGCGTGCCCGCGGCGCCCGTCGGCGACGGGCCGATGATGCTCGAGTACGCGCAGTTCGCGGCGCGGCCCTTCTTCGTCGACGAAGGCGGCGTGACGATGCCGGGACCGCCGTACCGGCTGAGCGTCACACCCGCGGCTCGCGCTGGGCCCGCGCCGGCGCTCGGCGACCTCGGCCGTACCGTGAGCGCCGCGCGGTCGCGCCGGAACGGACGGGGCCGCGGCGACGCGCCGTTCGCAGACCTCACGGTCCTCGATCTGGGCACGTTCTGGGCCGGGCCCTACTGCACGATGTACCTGGGCGCACTGGGCGCCGACGTGATCAAGGTCGAGTCGACGCGGCGACCCGACGGGTTCCGCTTCTCCGGCGCGTTCCCCGCGATGGGCGAGGACTGGTACGACCGCGGCGGGATCTTCGCGGGCACGAACCTGAACAAGCGGGAGGTCACGCTCGAGCTGTCGACCGAGGCCGGGCGCGATCTGCTGCTCCAGCTCGTTCGCCGAAGCGATGTCGTGCTCGAGAACTTCTCGGCCCGCGTCGTGGAGCAGTTCGACCTCGGATACGACACCATCCGTGCGATCAACCCCGAGGCGGTCATGGTGCGGATGCCGGGGTTCGGCCTCGAGGGCCCGTGGCGCGACTACGTCGGCTGGGCGATGGTCATCGAGCAGGCGACGGGCATGGCGAGCGTCACGGGACCGTCCGAGCTGCCCATGCACCCCGGTGGACTCGCGGATCCCGTGATCGGAATGCACGCGGCCGTCGCGATCCAGGCTGCGCTCGAGCACCGCGACCGCACCGGCGAAGGGCAGCTCATCGAGGTCGCGCAGCTCGAGACGGGCGCCAACATCACCGCCGAGCTCGTCGTCGAGTGGTCGGCCCGCGAGCTCGCGCTGCCGCGTCTGGGCAACCGCGACCCGCACCACGCGCCGCAAGGCGTGTACCCGTGCCGCGCCGACGGTCCGGCCCCGGCGTGGGTCGCGCTGACCATCGCCGACGACGCGCAGTGGCGCGCCCTGGTCGTGGAGGTGGGCCGGCACGAGTGGGTCGGCGACGAGAGCCTCACGACCGCGGCCGGCCGTCGCGACCGTCACGACGAGCTCGACGCGGGGCTGACCGAGTGGGCCGCGACCCGCAGTCCCGACGAGATCGTCGCGATCCTCCGACCGCGCGGCATCCCGGTGGCGAAGGTGCTCCAGGTCCCCGCGATGGGCGGCGACCCGCAGCTGGTCGCGCGCGGCTTCTACCAGCCGCTCGACCACGCCTTGACCGGCGTGCGCCAGTACCCCGGCTGGCCGATGCAGCTCTCGTTCCTGCGCGCGCACCACCGGCGCGGCGCGCCCACGCTCGGTGAGCACAACGAGGAGATCCTCACCGAGCTCGGACTCGAGCCGGACGACATCGCCGCGCTCGCCGACCAAGGAGTCATCGGGACCCGCATGCAGGCCGTCTGATGGCGGGGGTCACGCGACGCGACGTCGTTCGCGCCGGCATCGCGGCGTCCGCCCTGGTCGCGACCGCGCGATGGTCCGACTGGTGGCGTCCGGCGCTCGCGGCACCGGCGGAGCCCGGCCTCAGCCCCTTCGGGCCACTGTCCGACGAGCCCGATGTGAACGGGATCTTCCTGCCCGACGGCTTCACGAGCCGCGTCGTCGCGGTGAGCGATCGACCGGTGATCCCGGCATCGAGCTACGAGTGGCACCCGTACCCCGACGGAGGCGCGACCTTCCCGACGCGTGGGGGCGGATGGATCTACGTCTCCAACTCGGAGACGGGCGACGGCGGCGTCGGCGCGTTGCGCTTCGACGCGCGCGGCCGCGTCGTCGACGCGTACCGCATCCTCGACGGCACGAGCGCGAACTGCGCGGGCGGGCCGACGCCGTGGGGCACATGGCTCTCGTGCGAAGAGCGCCCCGAGGGCCACGTCTGGGAGTGTGACCCGCGACGCGCCGGGCAGGGCATCGAGCGTCCCGCGCTTGGCACGTTCACGCACGAGGCGGCCGCGGTCGACCCGGTCGGGCGCGCGGTGTACCTGACGGAGGACCATCCCGACGGGCGGCTCTACCGGTTCGTCCCGACGGCGTACCCGGACCTGACGAACGGGTCGCTCCAGGCCGCGGCGGTCGGTCCCGACGGAACGGTCACGTGGACCGAGGCCGGCGCGGACGCGCCCCAGCGCGGTCGTGACACCACCGGGTTCGACGGCGGTGAGGGGATGTTCTACGACCGTGGGACCGTCGTGTTCACGACCAAGGGCGACGGTCGCGTCTGGGCACTCGACGTGCATCAGCAGGCGCTGTCCGTCGTGTACGACAGCCGCGCCCACGACGACCCGCCGCTCACTGGTCTCGACAACATCACCGTCCACCCCAGGTCCGGTGACCTGTTCGTCGCCGAGGACGGCGGCAACCTCGAGCTCTGCGTGATCTCACGTCCGGGCCGGAGCGGAGCGTCCGTCGTCGCGTCGTTCGCGCGGGTGGCCGGTCCGCCGCGTTCGGAGATCACCGGACCGGCGTTCACGCGTGCGGGGAACCGCCTCTACTTCAGCTCGCAGCGCGGCACGATCGGGTCGCGCGACGGCGCCGGCATCACCTACGAGATCCGCGGCCCGTTCGTCAACGTGGTCGGGTCGCGGTCACGACCCGCGGGCTAACCCACGGACCGCCGTACCAGTAGCGCCAGCCGAGCGCGCGGCGGTCGACGTCGACGCATCCCGCGCCCGCGAGCACATCGGCATAGGCGGTCGCGTGCCGGATGTCGACGATCATCATCCGCCCGCCCGGCCGGACGACCCGGAGGGCCTCCCGGACCGCCGACTCGCGGCTCCGACGTCCCGGGATGTTGTGGATCGCGAGGCTGCTGAGCACGACGTCCACGCTCCGGTCCGCGAACGGCATCATGACCATGTCGCCGGTGCAGAGTCCCGCACGCTCGGCGACGCCGGCGGCCGCCATGTTGGAAGTGGTCGCACCCGCGTCGTTGCCGGACTGGTCGACGTTCCGCCACAGATCGATCCCGATGGCTTCCCCGGTGCGGAGCCGCTGCGCGGCCAGGATGAGGACCGCACCGCGCCCACATCCCATGTCGAGGACCGTCTCGCCCGGGTCGAGCCCGAGCCCGTCGAGCAGCTCGGCCCAGACGACGAACTTCCCGCGCAGCGTCGTGTGCAGGAACACGGCGGTGGTCGCCAGCATGAGCGCGCCGACGAGCATCAGCCACACGGGCCCGTCCAGCGGGTCGAGGAAGAAGCAGCCGACGATCCCGGCGCTGACGACGAGGATGCCGAGCGTCGCGCCGATGATCGGCGTGCGCGGGGCGTCGACGCCGTACGTGCCGGGTGGCCGCCCGCGGGGACGTGTCACGCCACGCGCACGACCCGGGGCGTCCCGTGGTCGACGCGCCAGACCGAGGCTCGCTCCTCGTTGGGTGACGACTCGAGGACCGTGTCGAGGTGCCAGTACTCGGCCGTCAACCGATCCGATGTGACGTCGATGATCACGTAGCCGTGGCTGTCGAGGTCGACCCACTTCCAGTGGGGCAGGAACTCCATCGCCCGGCGCTCGGCCGCCAGGGACTGCTCGTCGCGTCGCGGCCAGCCCATCTTGTCGTCGAGGTTCTGCGACGTCATCGACGGCGTGACGATCTCGACCGCGAGCGGGGGCTCGTCGGGCCGGCCGAACGGATCACGCTGGAGCTCGATCACGAGCGAGACGTGCACGTCGCCCGACAGGACCACGAGGTTGTCGATGCCCTGGTCGATCAGATGCGTGAAGAACGAGTCGCGCTCGGCCGGGTACCCGTCCCACTGGTCCCAGTCGGGACCCTGCTCGTCGTCCGCGATGAGCTTCACCTTCTTCAGCGCCGGGCGGACGTCCATCGGCAGGTCGGGGTTCCACGTCTGTCCGATGACGGACGGGTTGGCGAGGATCCGCCAGCGCGCCGTCGACGCGTCGACCGACTCACGCAGCCAGACGCGCTGGGCCGGCCCGAGCGCGGTACGGCCCGCGTCGCTCATCGCCGGCTCGGGGACCGGCTCGTCGCGCTGGGTGCGGGTGTCCATGAGGAACAGCTCCGCGAGTCCTGCGATCGCCACGCTGCGCCAGACGCGCTCGGGGTCGGCGGGGTCGGGCCGCCGCACCGGGAGCCATTCCTCGCGGACGCGGAACGCGTTCGCCTTGCGCTGCGACCAGGGTCCGTACTCGGGCTTGTGCTCGGTGGCGCCCTCCCGCCACGCACCGTCCGCGAACTCGTGATCGTCGATCGTCGGGATGATCGGGTGACGCGAGTGCAGGAGCTGCACGTCGGAGTCGCGGTGGTACTGGTTGTAGCGGGCCCGGTAGTCGTCGAGCGTCACGCATTCGTGGAGCGGTTCGAATGGCCGGCCGATGTCGGCACCCGGCGTCTGGCTCGCGGGCGGCGTGTTGGAGGCCTCGTAGATGTAGTCACCGAGGTGCAGGAGGAAATCGAGGTCGTCGCGCGCCGCAAGCCGCGCGTACGCGTTGAAGAAGCCGGCGTTGAACTTCGCGCACGAGACCATGGCGAAGCGCAGGTGGTCGGTCTCGGCAGGGAGCGTCCGCGTCCGCCCGACGGGCGACGTATCGCCTTGCGCCTCGAACCGGTACCAGTAGGTGGACGCGGGCGCGAGACCGCCGGCGTCGACGTGCACGCACCAGTCGTGCTCCGCCTCTGCCGCCGTCGTGCCCGACGACACGACGTCCGTCATCGCCTGGTCGCGCGCGAGCTCCCAATCGACCGGCACCGCATCCGCCGCCGTCGTGGTCACTCGCGTCCAGAGGACGACGTGGTCGGTGAGTGGATCACCGCTCGCGACGCCGTGCGCGAAGGTTCCCCCGGCCACGGGGGCACGGTACTGCGGCACGTCGCCGGCTCCCGGGGCGCCGTTTGGCCGTCTCGCAGGGCCGTCGGTAGATTGCAACGCGTTCTATGTTCTTGGCCGAGACCGACGAGCAGCTCGCGCTCCGCAAGGAGCTGCGGGAGTACTTCGCCGAGCTGCTCCCACCGGAGGTCCGGCGAGCGCTCGGCAACGCCGGCGAGGGCGCGGCGAGCTTCCGCGACCTCGTGCGGACGATGGGGCGCGACGGCTGGCTCGGCATCGGCTGGCCGAAGGAGTACGGCGGCCAGGGGCGCGGCGTGCTCGACCAGTTCGTCTTCTTCGACGAGGTCCAGCGCGCCGGCGCGCCGTTCCCCTTCGTCACGATCAACACCGTCGGGCCGACGCTCATGGCGTACGGCAGCGACGAGCACAAGCGCGACTACCTCCCCGGGATCCTGAACGGCGACATCAACTTCGCCATCGGGTACACGGAGCCGGACGCAGGCACGGATCTCGCGTCCCTGCGCACCAAGGCCGTGCGCGACGGCGAGGAGTGGGTCATCAACGGCAACAAGGTCTTCACGAGCGGCGCGAACCAGGCCGACTACATCTGGCTCGCGTGCCGCACCGACCCCGATGCCCCGAAGCACAAGGGCATCTCGATGATCATCGTCCCGACGTCGTCCCCGGGCTTCAAGACGACGCCGATCGTGACCGTCGGCAGCGTCGTCACGCAGGCGACGTACTACGACGACGTGCGGGTGCCCGCGAGCAACGTCGTCGGGGACGTGAATGCGGGGTGGCGCCTCATCACGAACCAGCTCAACCACGAGCGGGTCGGGCTTGCCGCCCTGGCCGGGCTCACGTTCCGGCTCTACGACGACGTCGAGGCCTGGTGCCGCGAGACGCCTGCCGGGGCTGACCCCGGCACGCGCATGATCGACGTGCCCTGGGTGCAGCAGCAGCTCGCCGACGCGCACGCTCGGCTCGAGGCGCTGCGGTTGCTGAACTGGCGCATGGCCGGAGCGGTTGCCGACGCCACGCTCACGCCGACCGACGCGTCGTCGGTGAAGGTCTTCGGCGTCGAGACCCAGATCAAGGTCTACCGGATCCTGCTCGAGATCCTGGGTGCCGGCGGCTACGTGCGTGCCGATCAACCTGGTGCGTTCTTGCACGGTGAGGTCGAGCGCGCCGCGCGCGCCGCGCAGATCAACACGTTCGGCGGGGGCGTCGTCGAGGTGCTGCGGGAGATCGTCGCGACGGTCGGCCTCGGCATGACCCGCAGCTCGCGTTGAGGCGAGCGCCGGTGGCGCCGGTACTCTGCGCAACGGCGAGCCGACCCGTGGAGCTGATGGTGGAAGGGGAGCGGTGAGCAACGACACCGACGCCGAGAAGGCTGCGTTCTACGAGAAGCTGACGGCGTTCGAGGGCGTGTCGACGGGCACCCAGGACGGCCACGACGCGGTGAACCAGGCGATGATCCGTCACTGGGTCGAGGCCATGGGCGACAAGCTGCCGATCTACACCGACGCGGACGAGGCGGCGAAGACGGTCCACGGCGAGGTCATCGCGCCACCCGTGATGTTGCAGGCGTGGGTGATGCGCGGCATCGCGCCCCGCCCGTCCGTCGGAGGCTCGAAGCAGGACGAGCTCATGACGCTCCTCGACGAAGCCGGGTTCTCGTCCGTGGTCGCGACCAACTGCGAGCAGGAGTACGACCGGATGCTCCACCTGGGCGACCACCTGCGCACGCGGTCGGTCATCGACAGCATCTCGGAGGAGAAGGCCACCGGCCTCGGGGTGGGTCACTTCGTGACGACTCGCGTCGAGTACGAGACCCTCGAGGGTGAGCCCGTCGGGCGCCAGCTCTTCCGCATCCTCAAGTTCAAGCCGGGTACCGGACGCGGCGGTCCCGCGGCAGCACCCGAGGAAGCGGACACGCCGCGCCCCAAGCGGCCCCGACCCGCGATCACGCGCGACAACGCGTTCTGGTTCGAAGGCGCGAAGCAGCACCGGCTGCTCATCCAACGCTGCGCGAGGTGCCAGGTGCTCCGCCATCCGCCGCGGCCGCGCTGCGACCGCTGCGGCTCGTACGAGTGGGACACGGTCGAGGCGAGCGGGCGCGGGACCGTCTACAGCTTCGTCGTCATGCACTACCCGCAGGTGCCGGCGTTCGACTACCCGCTGCCGATCGGGCTCGTCGAGCTCGAGGAGGGGACGCGGCTCGTCGCCGACCTCGTCGGGATCGACCGCGCCGACGTCAAGGTCGGCATGGCCGTCACGGTCGAGTGGGATGACCACGACGAGGACCTGACGCTGCCGGCGTTCCGGCCCGCATAGCGATGGACTGGTCGATGTCGGAAGAGCAGGTCGCGGTGCGCGACCTGGCCGAGCAGATCTTCCAGGGATCGGCGCCGGTCGAGCGCGTGAAGCAGATCGAGGCGGGCGACGAGCGCGTCGACCGCGAGCTGTGGAAGGCACTCGCCGACGCCAACCTGCTCGGCATCGCGCTGCCCGAGCTCGTCGGCGGCTCCGGCCTCGGCGCGGTCGAGACGGCGCTCGTCCTCGAGCAGCAGGGCCGCGCCGTCGCGCCCGTCCCGTACTGGGCCACCGTGGTGCTCGGCGCGATCCCGATCGCGCTGCACGGCACGAAGGAGCAGGCGCACCGTTGGCTGCCCGGCGTCGTCGCGGGCGACACGTTCCTCACGGCCGCGCTCGCGGAGCCGGGCGTGAACGCCGTGCTGCAACCGACGGTCCGCGCCACCCGCACCGGCGACACCTGGACGCTCGACGGCTCGAAGCCCTCGGTGCCCGCCGCGCACGTCGCGCACGCCATCCTCGTGCCCGCGCAGACCGACGCCGGGGCCGCCGTCTTCGTCGTCGAGGCCGGAGCCCGCGGGCTCGGCATGACGGTCGCCGAGACGACCGATCGCTCGCTCGTCGGTCACGTGACCTTCGACGGCGTGAGCGCGGAGGTGCTCGGCGAGGTCGACAGCGGCGAGCAGACGCTGCTCTCGATGCTCGACCACGCGCTGCTCGGGCTGTGCGCGATCCAAGTCGGGGTGTGCGAGGCGGCGACGGCACAGGCGGCCGAGTACACGTCGCACCGCGAGCAGTTCGGCAGGCCGCTCTCGACCTTCCAAGGCGCGCAGCTCCGGGCCGCGGACGCGTACATCGACACCGAGTGCATCCGTGTCACGACGCTGCAGGCCGCGTGGCGCCTCGACACCGGCCTGTCCGCGCATGCCGAGGTGCTCGTGGCGAAGTGGTGGGCGGCCGAGGCCGGTCAGCACGCGGTGCACAACACCCAGCACCTGCACGGTGGCATGGGAGCCGACATCGACTACCCGGTCCACCGCTACTTCCTGTGGGGCAAGCAGATCGAGGACACGCTCGGCGGTGCGAGCGCGACGCTCTCGCACCTCGGCACGGTCCTCGCAGGAGCGTGACATGAGCACCACGACAGCCGCCGCGCCCGCGACTCGAGGGTTGCGCTACGACGACGTCCAGGTCGGTGACGAGCTCCCGCCGTTGCCGATTCCGCTGACGCGCACGCTCATCGTCTCGACCGCGATCGCGTCACGCGACTACCAGGACGTCCACCACGACCCCGGCCTCGCGCAGGAGCGCGGCTCGCCCGACATCTTCATGAACATCCTGACGACGAACGGGTTCGTCGGCCGGTACGTCACCGACTGGGCCGGCCCGAACGCGGTGTTCCGGAGCGTGAAGATCCGTCTCGGCGCGCCGAACTACCCCGGCGACACCATGACGATGACCGGGCAGGTCACGAAGAAAGAGGACGGGCTGGTCGAGGTGGCGGTGAAGGGCTCGAACAGGCTCGGTGACCACGTCACCGGCACGGTGACGCTCGAGCTGCCCGACGCGCCCGTCCGCTGGAGCTCCGGTGGCCCGCCCCCGAGGGCGCCCAAGCGCAAGAAGGACAAGAAGAAGGGAAAGCACAAGTGAGCGAGCGTGAAGCGAGCCGGGTACCCCGGCCCGCAGCGAGCGGGGCCCGAACGGCCCGGCGGCGGAGCCGCCCGGAGTGGGAGAGATGAGCGAGCGAAGCGGTCTCCTCGACAAGGGGGCGATCGTCGGGATCGGCGCGACCGAGTTCTCGAAGGAGTCCGGGCGCTCGGACCTCCAGCTCGCGATCGAGGCGTGCGAGGCGGCGATCGTGGACGCGGGCATCGAGCCGCGTCAGGTCGACGGCTTCGTCACGTTCACCCAGGACACGAACCCGGAGATCGAGATCGCCAAGAACCTCGGCACCGGCGACCTCTCGTTCTTCTCGCGCGTCCACCACGGCGGTGGCGCGGCGTGCGGCACGATCCTGCAGGCCGTGCTCGCGGTGAACGCCGGTGTCGCCGACTACGTCGTCTGCTATCGCGCGTTCAACGAGCGGTCGGGCCACCGGTTCGGCGGTGGTGTGCAGGACCGCCCTCCCGCGGCGACGGCCGAGAGCGCGCACTTCGCGTGGTACGCGCCGCACGGTCTCCTCACACCGGCGAGCTGGGTCGCGATGTTCGCGACCCGCTACATGCACGAGTACGGCGCGACGAGCGAGGACTTCGGGCGCATCGCCGTGGCCGACCGCACGCATGCGGCACGGAACCCGAAGGCGTGGTTCTACGAGAAGCCGATCACGCTGGCCGAGCACCAGGAGAGCCGCTGGATCGTCGAGCCGCTCCACCTGCTCGACTGCTGCCAGGAGAGCGACGGAGGGCAGGCGATCGTCGTCACGACGCCCGAGCGCGCGAAGGACTCGCCGAACGGCGCGGTGATGGTGCGTGCCGCGGCGCAGGGCTCGGCCACCGGCCAGGAGATGATGACGAGCTACTACCGCGACTCGATCTCGGGCCTCCCCGAGATGGGGCTCATCGCGCGCCAGCTCTGGAACACGACCGGTCTCACCGCGAGCGATGTCCAGGCCGCGATCATCTACGACCACTTCACGCCGCTCGCGCTCCCGCAGCTCGAGGAGTTCGGCTTCTGCAAGCGCGGCGAGGCCAAGGACTTCATCAAGGACGGCAACATCGAGCTCGGCGGCCGTCTCCCGATCAACACGAACGGTGGCCAGCTCGGTGAGGCCTACATCCACGGCATGAACGGCATCGCCGAGGGCGCACGCCTCATCCGCGGCACGTCGACGAACCAGCCCGAGAACGTGGAGCACGTGCTCGTGACCGCGGGGACGATGGTCCCGACGAGCGCGCTCGTGCTCGGGAAGGCCGCCTAGCCCGACCAGTCCGACAGCGGCCCGCCGTGGAAACCGCTGTGCGCGAGGAGCTCGTCACCGTGATCCTCGCCGTCCCACACGCGGAGCCTCAGCTCGCCGGGGAAGAACGTCTCGGGATGCGGTTCGAGGCGGAGCCATGCCAGCGGCGCCGCGCGGGTCGCGCGGGCACCGGCCTCCTCGATCGCCTGCGTTGCCGCCGCTCGGCCGTCTTCACCGAGGTACCGCCACATCACGGAGTGCAGGACGACCGTCGCGATTCCGTCCTCTTCCTCGCCGAGCACGCGCGGGAGCCAGATCTCTGCGTCCTCCTTGTCGATCGTGACGGGGACATCCCGAGCCTGCTCGATCGCGTTGCTGGCGAGCTGGAAGCGCCACTCCGGCTCGGGCCACACGTACGAGAGCAGCGTGAGCGCGCCCTCGGGATCGGACACGTCGATGGGGTCCCGGTCGCAGCCGCGACGGTCGGCGATGGTGAGATCCGCGCCGAACGGCGGAGGCTTCCCCGGCCACATGTCGGAGAACCGGACCTTCGATGCCGGGTTCCCCCACCCGGTAGGACCTTCCTCGTACCAGTACGTGTCGAGCCGCAGGTTGAGTCCCGCGCTCGAGCCGATCTCGCGCAAGGCCATCGGCAGGCGCAACCGGTCCGCCAGGACGAGCAGTCCGGACATCAGCGCGATCGACCGGCCGACCTCGTTGGTCTGCGGTGGGCGGGTCATCATGTCCGCGAGCAACGGCGGGGGATCAGCGAGCAGGCCTTCGAGGATGCGGTACGTCGCGTCGGCGTCGCCGTCGCCACCCGTCGACGGGAACCGCGCGACGAGGTCCGACGAGTCGCCGGCGAGCGCCATCCGGTGCAGCGCACCGAGCAGTCGCAACACGTACGCCTGGTCGAAGTCCGCGCTGGCGTGCGGCTCGAGCCAGTCCCACGCCGCACCACCGCGCTCGACGTCGCGCATGACCGCCGCGCACAGCCGGCCGTAGAACGGACAGGGCTGGCCGCCTGCGCCCTCGTGCTCGAAGCCGATCTTGTGGAGCTCGAGCGTCTCGAGCAGCTTCTCCTGCGGCTCCATCTCCGGGACGCTAGGTCGCCCGCCATGACGGCGGGGAGCCCTAACGTCGCGATGTGAGCGGCCCACGCTTCGATGCCGCGGTCCGGGCGATCGACGCGGCGAACGGCGACGACCCGCACGTGATCGTCGTCGACGGCACGACGCGGCCGAAGGAGCTCGCGCACGCCGAGCTGGTGACCGGCTGGGTCCGGCGGCTGGATCCGGAGGCGAGCGAGCCGCTGCTGCTCGCAGCACGCGCGCACCACCTGCGGCGCTGGACGATCCCGCGCGACTCGTATCCCAACGGCCGCGCCGGGTACCTGAAATGGCGCAAGGCGCTGCACGAGCAGCACGCACGCGAGGTCGCCGAGATCCTCCGTGACGTCGGCTACGACGACGCCGCCGTCGCCCGCGTCCAGGACCTCGTGCGCAAGCGCGGTCTCGGCAAGGACCCCGAGGTGCAGACCCTCGAGGACGCGCTCTGCCTCGTCTTCGTGCAGACGCAGCTCCGTGACCTCG
The DNA here is from genome assembly GCA_036559825.1 of Acidimicrobiia bacterium. GTDB lineage: Bacteria > Actinomycetota > Acidimicrobiia > IMCC26256 > PALSA-555 > DATBSK01. Next base: position 18,830 of record DATBSK010000219.1, read on the forward strand.
CTGCCCGCCTCGAGCCCGACACGCTCGCGGGCGTGATCGAGAAGACGAAGGCCAAGATGAGCGATCAGGCCGTGGCCTTCGCGCTGGAGCTCGAGCTCACGCCCGACGAGCGCGCCCTGCTGGCCGACTGACCCCTACGACTGCGTGTCGGGGGCGGGCGTCGCCAGCGGCGCGTCCTCGGCGAGCAGCGCGGCGATGAGGATGACGACCGGCTTCGTGCCCTTGTTGGCCCCGTAGTGCACGACGGCCTTCGTTTCGGCGACCGAGTCGCCCGGTCGCAGGCGGATCGTCGTCGGACCGGTCGCCTCCTCGGCGGAGCCGTCGGCGCGGGTCACGGATGCGGTCCCCGAGACGATGTTGTACGTCAGCACGCCTGACGTGACGTGCGCGATCTGGGTTCCGTCGTGGTAGTGGGTGCCGAGCTTCGCCTTCGGGGCGATCTTCACCTCTTCGAGGTACAGCTCCTGGCGAGGGGCGTTGTCGGGTGCGGTCTGGGCGAGGATCGTGCGCGTGATCCCGTTCTGGGTCGTCGTCTGTGACGCGCCCGCGCTGATCACGGTGACGAGGCCCGCGACCGCGAGCGCGACAACCAGGACGACCACGCGACGAGCCGGCTTCGCGTTCCGCATCGTGCACGTCCCTTCGGCAGGAGAAGCGGGGAGCCTACGCTCGACGTATGAAGTTCTCGATGATCTTCGAGGCGCAGGTCGCCGAAGGCAGCGCGCCGGGTGAGCGGCGCGTCATCCACGAGTGTGTGGAGCAGGCGGTCCTGGCCGAGGACGTCGGCTTCGACCGCGTCTGGGCCGTCGAGCACCATTGCCTGAAGTGGTACGCGCACATGAGCGCGCCGGAGGTGTTCCTCACGTGGGTCGCAGCGAAGACGTCGCGCATCCGCGTGGGGCACGGCGTCGTCTGCATGCCGTTCAACTACAACCACCCGATCCGGGTCGCGGAGCGCGCCGCGATGCTCGACGTGCTGTCCGGCGGGCGCCTCGACCTCGGCGCCGGCAGGGGGGCGACGCTCCAGGAGATGTCGGCGATGGGCGTCGAGCCCAGCCGGACCTACGCCGAGGTCGAGGAAGCGCTCCGCATGATCGGCAGCATGTGGCGCGGCGAGGACGGCGAGCGGTTCGAGTGGCACGGCGAGCTGCTGAAGGTCGGTGAGCACCCGATCATCCCGCGACCCGTGCAGATGCCCCACCCGCCGCTCTACCTCGCCTGCACGAAGAACGACACCGTGAAGCTCGCGGCCGAGTACGGGATCGGCGCGCTCGTCCTCGGCTTCTCGGGCCCCGACGACGTCGAGGAGCTCCGCCGCATCTACGACCACACCATCGAGCACCGGTCGCGCAAGCGGTTCGTGTCGTCGGAGGTGAACAACCACTTCTCGGCCCTGTGTCCAACGATCGTGCTCGACGACCCGAAGCAGGCGCTCCAGATCGGCGCGCGCGGTCAACGGTTCTTCGCGCAGTCGCTCGCCCACTGGTACGCCGGCGGGCCGGAACCGGATCCGGGCGACGAGGACGCGGATCAGCTCGCCGAGATGGAGAAGGCGAAGGAGCAGGTGATCACCCGCCTGCACGAGGCCAAGATCCCGCTCGGGCCCAACACGACGGCGACGTTCAACATCGAGCACGCCTACGGGACGTGGAAGGACGCCATCGGCTACGTCGAGCGTCTCGACGACGCGGGCGCCGACGAGATCATGTGCCTCATCCAGATGGGCACCGTGCCGCACGAGGTGTGCCTCGAGACGATCCGGCAGTGGGGTGAGCACGTGATCCCGCACTTCCGCGCCTGAGCTCACCGATGCATACCGCGACTCGTCACCGGGGTAGGGGTACCGTCGTTGCCGGGCTCCACGTGCACGGGGAGGGCAGCGTGGCGGACGTGACCGAGGTCGAGGACCCGCACGGGGAGCCGGACGACACCGACCCCGGGCGAGGATCGGTCGTCTGGACCGGGCCGGGGACCGAGCACGGCGCGGTGCGCCCGACGCCGAAGCACAAGGCGCCGCGCGTCGTCCGCGACAGCCCCGAGGCCTCTGGGGCGGGGTCGGGCTCGGGCGGGACGGTGCTCGGGATGGTCGCCGGGCTCCTGGTGGTGCTGCTCGTGGCATCGAACATCGGCCTCTGGGTCCGGAGCAACGACGGTGGCGACGCGAGCCGAGCCGCACGGGTCGCGGTGCAGCAGTCGCGGCTGGCGCGCCAGCTCGACGACCTCCAGGCGTCCGTCGACGATCTGAAGGGATCGCTGAACACGCTC
>DATBSK010000220.1:0-4795 GCA_036559825.1 Acidimicrobiia bacterium
CGCGGCGCGGGCCGCGGAGCGACTCGGCCTTCCCCACAACGCGCCGGGCGCGGTGGCGCGGACCCGTGACAAGGCGGCGATGCGCGCCGCGTTCGCCGAGCACGAGGTCTCCCAACCGCGGTTCGTGACGATCGAGGATCCAGACGAAGCGGTCGCGGCGGCGACGACGGTCGGCTTCCCCGTCGTCGTGAAGCCCGTCGGGCTCTCGGGGAGCCGAGGAGTGATCCGCGCCGACGACGCCACGGGCGCGACCGAGGCGGCGCACCGCGCCGCGGCGATCTCGGATGATCGTCGGCTCGTCGTCGAGCAGCTCCTCGACGGGCCCGAGATCTCCGTGGAGGGGTTGCTGCGCGGCGGCCGGCTCGATGTCCTCGCGGTGTTCGACAAGCCGGATGCGCCCGTCGGTCCGTTCTTCGAGGAGACCATCTACGTGACGCCTCCCCGGTCGCTGCCGGGCGCCGCGCTGGATGCGGTCCCGCGCATCGTCGCCGACGCTGCGGCGGCGATCGGTCTCTCGGAGGGCCCGATCCATGCCGAGCTGCGCGCCGGGAGCGACGGTCGGCTCTACGTCCTCGAGGTCGCCGCCCGCTCGATCGGCGGGCTGTGCGCGCGCGCCCTGCGCTTCGGCGCGGGCATCAGCCTCGAGGAGGTGATCCTGCGACACGCGCTCGGCATGGCGCTCGACGGCATCACCCGCGAGCCGGACGCGTCGGGCGTGATGATGCTGCCGATCACGCGCGCGGGAACCCTGGTCGCCGTTCGGGGGCAGGAGCGGGCACGTGCGGTGCCCGGCATCGTGGGGCTGGAGATCACGATTCCTCCGGGCCGCCCGCTCGTGCCGTTGCCGGAGGGCGATCGCTATCTGGGATTCCTCTTCGCGCGAGGCGAGCGCCCTGCCGATGTCGAGCACGCGCTCCGCGCCGCTCACCGCGAGCTCGAGATCGACGTGGCGTGACGCGGCGGTCGGGCCCGTAGCCTGGAGTGCGTGCACGTCGCCGTCGTCGCCTGCTACGAGCTCGGCCATCAGCCGCTGCATGTCGCCGCGGTGGCCGGTCGACTCCGCGCGCGCGGCCACGACGTCCGCTGCCTCGATCTCTCGCTCGAGCCCTGGGATCCGGCACTCGCCCGCTGGGCCGATCGGCTCGCGATCTCGGTGCCGATGCACACGGCCATGCGAATCGCACGGCGGACGATCGAGCACGCGCGCATCGAGCGCGGCGACCTCCCCGTGCTGACATTCGGTCTGTACGCGCCTGTGCTCGCCGACGTCGCGGACCAGACGCTCGCCGGCGAGACCGATCAGGCCGTCGTCGACTGGGTCGAGGGCCGTGGTGACGGCACGGTCGTGCACCTGGGCCACGGCGACGCGACCGACGGGGCGCCACTGCCCGCCCGCGACCTCCTGCCACCGCTCACGCGCTACGTCCGGCTCGTCACCGGCGCCGAGCGCCACCTGGTCGCGCACACCGAAGCGAGCCACGGGTGCGCGCACCGGTGCCGCCACTGCCCCGTGCCGGTCGTCTACGACGGGCGGATCCGGATCGTCGATGTCGATGCCGTGCTCGCCGACGTCGCGCAGCAGGTCGACGCCGGCGCCCGGCATCTCACGTTCGGCGATCCCGACTTCCTGAACGGCGCCCAGCACGCGCGTCGGGTCGTGCAGGCGGTGCACCAAAGGTTCCCCGACCTGACGTTCGACTGCACCGTCAAGGTCGAGCACATCCTGCGCCACTCGGCGCTCTGGCCCCCGTTCGCCGACGCCGGTTGTGTGTTCGTCGTCTCGGCCTTCGAGACGGTCGACGGCACGACGCTGGCACGGCTCGCCAAGGGTCACGACGCGGACGACATGGCGCGGGCGGTGGACCTGCTCCGTGAGGTCGGCATCGAGATCCGGCCGTCGTGGATGCCGTTCACGCCGTGGACGACGCTCGACGAGATCCGCGGGATCCTCGAGTTCGTCGCCGACCACGACCTGGTCGCGAACGTGGATCCCGTCCAGTACACGATCCGGCTGCTGCTCCCGCCGGGCTCCTTGCTGCTCGACCATGCCGACGTGCTGCCGCATCTCGGCGGCTATGACGCCGAACGCGGGTGCTACGAGTGGCGCAGCGCCGACCCCGGAATGGACGACCTCCAGGCGCGCCTCGCGACGCTGGTGGAAGACGACGTCTCGGCCGGGATCGCGCCGACGACCACGTACAACGCCATCCGCCGGGAGTCCGGGCTCGCTCCCGTGGCGGTGACGTCCACGACGCCGCGAGCCCGGTTGTCCGAGTCCTGGTTCTGCTGCGCGGAGCCGACCGAGGCCCAGCTCGCGCCGCTCGGCGCCGCGGGCGCGGTGCTCAATCGGCCAAGAAGCGGAGCTTCGTGACCTTCCAGCCCCCGGCGTCGCTGCCGCCGGTGGTCAGGAACGCAGCGCCGCCCTCGTAGCTGTAGGCGCAGACCGGCGCCGCGGGATCGGTCTTGTCGCAGCCCTGGTCGGTCCAGGTGTTCCCCGCGCCGTTCGTCGTGAACAGCTCGTCGACGACCGCGTCCGTCGCGCAGCGCCGCGCCGCGGCCCGATCGCCCGCGGTCCACGCGCTGACGAGCGCCGACGCTGCGTCCTCGGGCGAGGTGCAGATGATGCCCACCGTGACCGAGCTCGTGTCGTCGGTCGTCGACGTCGAGGTGGCGGTCGACGCCTGGGAGCCGCGGGTGGTCGTCACGTCGGCGCTCTGGGAGCCGTCGTCGCTGCAGGCAGCGAGTCCGGCGCAGGCGACGACCATCGCCGCCGCCAACGACCCGCGTCGCCTCACCGCGGCTGCGCGCGGAGGACGTTCAGCGCCGACCCGGCGCGGAACCAGTCGATGTGCTCCTCGGACATCGTGTGCGTGGTCTCGATCTCGTCCGTGTGCCCGTTGGCGTGGTGGAGCCGGACACGAACCGGGGCGCCGGGTGCCAGGTCGGCGAGGCCGACGATGTCGACGGTGTCGTCGACGAGGACGCGCTCGTAGTCGAGCGGGTTCGAGAACGTGAGGGCGAGGATGCCCTGCTTCTTGAGGTTCGCCTCGTGGATGCGCGCGAAGGAGCGCACGATGACGGCTCGCCCCCCCATGAACCGCGGCTCCATCGCGGCGTGCTCACGGGACGAGCCTTCGCCGTAGTTCTCGTCGCCGACGGCGATCCATCCGATCCCCGCGTCCTTGTAGGACTTCGCGAGGTCGGGCAGCGACACGGTCGAACCGTCGCGCACGTCCACGCCGAGGCCCGGTGCGTCGAGAGCGAAGGCGTTGTTGGCGCCCGTGAAGAGGTTCTGCGAGATGTTCGTGAGGTGACCGCGGAAGCGGAGCCACTTCCCGGCGGGTGAGATGTGGTCGGTCGTGCACTTGCCGGCCGCCTTCAGGAGCACGCGCAGGCCGACGAGATCCTTCCCGTCCCACTCGGGGAACGGCTCGAGCAGCTCGAGGCGCTCGGACTCCGGCTTGACGATCACCTCGACCGCGGCACCGTCCTCGGCCGGCGGCACGAAGCCCGACTCGCCGGGGTCGAAGCCCAGGTCGGGCAGCTCGTCGGCGACCGGGGGCTCGAGCCGCACGTCCTTGCCGTCGGGACCGTGGAACGGCTCGTGGACGAAGTCGTGGTCGAGCCGCCCGCTCAGCGCCATCGCGACGACCGACTCGGGAGACGCGATGAACGACAGCGTCGCGGTGTTGCCGTCGTTGCGGGCAGGGAAGTTGCGGTTGAACGACGAGACGATCGTGTTCGTCTCACCGCTCTGGATGTCGTCGCGCTTCCACTGTCCGATGCACGGGCCGCAGGCGTTCGCGAGCACCTTCGCGCCGATGGCCTCGAGATCGTCGAGGAGACCGTCGCGCTCGATGGTCGCCCGCACCTGCTCCGACCCGGGGGTGATCAGCAGCGGTGAGCGGACCTGCAACCCCGCGGTCTTCGCCTGGCGAGCGACGTGCGCCGCCCGCCCGATGTCCTCGTACGACGAGTTCGTGCACGACCCGACCAGCGCGTAGGAGATGTCGAGTGGGTAGCCCTCCTCCGCGGCGACGCGCGCGAGCTCGCTCACGGGCCGGTCGAGGTCGGGGGTGTGCGGACCGACGACGTGCGGCTCGAGGTCGTCGAGATCGATCTCGATCACGCGGTCGTAGAACCGTTCGGGGTCCTGCTCGATCTCCGGATCGGGCCGCAGGTGCTCGGCGTACTCGTCCGCGAGGCCGGCGAGCTCGGCGCGACCGGTGGCCTTGAGGTAGAGGGCGGAGCGCACGTCGTAGGGGAAGAGCGAGCACGTGGCGCCGATCTCGGCGCCCATGTTGCAGATCGTCGCCTTGCCGGTGGCCGAGATCGACTCCGCTCCAGGACCGAAGTACTCGACGATCGCGCCGGTCCCTCCGTTCACGGTCAGGATGCCCGCGACCTGGAGGATGACGTCCTTCGATGCGGCCCACCCGGAGAGGTGGCCGGCGAGCCGGACGCCGATGAGACGCGGCACGCGCGTGTTGAAGGGCCAGCCGGCCAGCACGTCGACGGCATCCGCGCCGCCGACACCGATCGCGACCATGCCGAGGCCACCGGCATTCGGCGTGTGACTGTCGGTGCCGATCATCATCCCGCCGGGGAACGCGTACTGCTCGAGCACGACCTGGTGGATGATCCCCGAGCCCGGCTTCCAGAAGCCGATCCCGTAGCGGGCCGACACGGTGCGCAGGAAGTCGTAGACCTCCTGGTTCGCCTCCTCCGCCGCCAGCAGGTCGACCGCGGCGCCTTCCTTGGCCTGGATGAGATGGTCGCAGTGCACGGTGGTGGG